>MVZL01000026.1 GCA_002068375.1 Tenericutes bacterium ADurb.BinA155 | reverse complement strand
AAAGACTATGACCGTTTCATTTCTGCTATCAAATGAGTCAGAAATTTAACGAGAAGAATAATGCATTTAGTTGCATAAAAAAGCAATAGAATTTCATCGCATTTTTCTTCGGGGTCTCTCCCCGGGGGTTCTTCCCAAAACAAAAGTTGGCTTTTCTTCGGCCTTATCGGGTTTTGGCAATCATTTTCAAAATCGAAAACTTTTGAAGATTTTCGGTTGATTCGTGGAAGGATTTCCCGGCGGGTTCGCCCGCGTAGACGCGCGCAATAAATATTGCATTTCTTTGGGGGGTACCTTAGAGTGTTTGTTATGAAGAAAATCCATTCGATCTTTTTAGGGGCTGCGACCTTGTTGGTCAGCCTCCCGCTTCTTGGGGGCTGCGGCGATACCCCCGTCACCAAAGTCGGGCTCGATCAGGGCCAGCTTTACGACACCACGAACGATGACGTCAATAACCCGAACGGCCACTTTTATCTCTATAACAAGACCGAAGATAATTCGACCTCGTATTTCATCCCGTATGTTTTCTTAGGGAAACTCATCGATCAAAAGGCCAGTTTTGTCTTGGTGGTCGTCGGCAGTTCCGATGGCTGTTCCTGCTGGAGCGTCTTCCGGAATAAAGTCTTAGTCCCCTACATGAAGGAACATAACCTTCAGGTCTATTTGATTCGGGCCAATACCCTTCAAGAGGGCAGCGATCACTATGGCCTCAATATCTATTCTTCCTCTCAAAACGTCGCGATCATCAAATCGGGGGCCCTCGCTTATCAGCATCAGCAGCTTGAAGGCCAGGCTTTCTCCGACGATTACAGCACCTTCGCAAGTTGGATGGATTCAAGGCTTACTTTTTCGCCGATGCTCGAAGTGAATAACGCCCAGTTAGACGCCCTTTATACCGGCAAGTATTTGGGCGCGAGCCAAGCGAGCCTGCAGCAATTCACCATTCTCTTCTCGTTCTTTGACTGCCCCGATTGCCAGTTCTTGAATTCCAGCCTGCTCCGTTCCTATATCGCGGAGCACACCAACCTCGAAACGTTCTACATGATCGATGTCGGGGTCAATGGGATCCGTTGGGATAAAGGCGCGACTTCGAAAGAACAGTGGCTTGCCTGGAAGACCAAATACGGTCTCACTTCCGATAACGAAGCGGGTTACAAGACCGGCTATGTTCCCACCCTCTTTAATGTTCAATGCACCGATGCTGGGACGAAAGTAGGCGATGTGATCGAAGGGGCGGCTACCGTCTATAACGACACGGTCACGAAAGCAAGCGATGGCAAATGCACCCTCACCGATACGTACTTCACTGAAGCGCGTTTAGCGACAAAGGCTCTATCCTACCTAAAGGACTCCACCGCTGTCACGACCAAAGTCCTCACCGATTACTCGCTCGGGACTTATAGCGGGACAATGGAGGATCCTAACGATGACCGGACTTGGTACCACGCTCAAACCGAAGGTGTGACGACTCCGATCGTCACCGCCTTCCTCGACACTTACGTCGGCCAAGGAAAATAAAGGCTAGCATCGCCAAGGATTCCCGTTCAAATACGGGGATCCTTTTTTGAATCCGCGGAATACAAAAGGATCCTTTCTTTCTTCACCCTCTCCCGAATTTCTGAGGATAATCCCGTTTCAAGAACGGTGTCGACCGGTTGGCCGATTTTTTCTTGGAGTTGGTAGTTTAAAGACCCTAAAAGGAAGCAATCCATCCGACTTCCCGGTACGATCAAAAAAACGATATCGCTATCTTTTCGGGCCTCTTTTCGCGCGTAGGAACCAAAAAGATAAACCGCTTCAATTTGCTCTTTCGAGTAGCGACTGGCGAGACGGACCACCGCTTTTTTAAGAGAAGAAAGCGAAAGCGTTCCCTTCCTTTGGACCTGGCGAGCTCGTTCGAGCTCCCTTGAAGGAATCTTGCCCGAATAGGCGACCGAAGTAAGGTAGGAGTTAACGAGGGCCGAAAGAGAAAGGCCATAGGAAGCCGCAACGCTCATGGCCTCTTCTTTGGTTTTCAAATTCATCCGCACGATCAAGTTGGTGTCTTTCATAAACCTACCCCCTACTATGGATAAATTGCTCAAATCTGTTTGTATATACAATTATGGCAAAAAGAAAAGGAGACAGGCTCATCTTGTCTCCTTAATCTTTATTGAATCAGAGCCCTAGTTCTTTGATCTTGTCTTTTAACGCGGTTCCCGAAGCCACCAAGGCCTTGGTCTCGGACTCGCTATAGTTCGGACGGAGAATCTTCTCGACCCCGCGGCTATTGACGACGCAAGGAAGCGACATATAGACATCGCTCACTTGGCCATCGAATTCATTGAGGAGCAAAGTCGAAAGGGTGAGGACGCTGTTCTCGTCATTGAGGATCGCGGTGACGATCCGGTTGACCGCGAGAGCGACCGCATAGAAGGTGGCCCCTTTCTTCGCGATGATCTCATAGGCCGCATTCTTCACTTTCTCATGAAGCTCATCGAGTTTGGCCATGTTGTGGGCACCGCACTTGCCGCATTTCGCGCAATAATCGGTGAGGGAAAGACCGCCGACCGAAGTCGCGGACCAGGCCGCCACCTCGCTATCGCCATGTTCGCCGACGATGAAGGTATGGATATTCCGCGGATCGATATGGGTGTCTTCGCTGATCGCGGTCTTTAGCCGCGAAGTATCGAGGACGGTCCCACTCCCGAAGACACGAGAGGAAGGAAGGCTTAATTTCCGATAGACGAGATAACTTAAGATATCGACCGGATTCGAGACGACCATCACGAGGCCCTCAGGATTGAGGTTGCTCTTCAGCTGATCGCAAATCGAACTCATAATCCCGGCGTTTTTATGGAGAAGATCGAGCCGGGTCTCCCCCGGCTTTTGGCTCGCGCCAGCCGTGATGATGACGAGTTTCGCGTCTTGGCAATCCGAATAGTCGCCGGCCCGGATGATCTTGGGGACCGACACGAAGGACATTCCGTCGACCATGTCGAGGACGTCGCCTTCGGCTTTGTCTTTGTTGACATCGATGATGACGATCTCGGAAGCGCTATGGCTCTGCATCAAGGTGAAAGCGATGCTCGATCCAACCGCGCCATCTCCGATGATGACGACTTTTCTTTCTTTGGTCATTGGGGTTAACCTCCTAACCACGTTTATTATGCCGAAGTTCGCCTCGAAAAGGTTGCTAGACGATAAGTGAAAGCGTTCTCAGAAAGAAAAAGAACCGCCGTAGCGGTTCTTTTGAACTCTTATTGCTCGATGTCGTTCCCGTCATCGTCGACCGGAACCAGCGCTTCTTTCGGCGCGCCGCAAACCGGGCAGGAACCATCGGGATTCGGAATCACGATCGCTCCGCAAATAGTGCAACGATACTTTTGAACTTTTTCAGCCATGGTCTTTTAGACCTCCCATGGTTTTTATTTTAAACTACTTTCTCTCGAGTTGTAGTCTTTTGCTTCACTTCTTCACAAGCTCATAGGCTTTCCGAGGAGTATGGTCGGCTTCGTAAATGATTCCCGTGTAGACGTAGCCTTCCTTTAAAATCAGGTGATTGGTGGTCTTGTTGAGCTCATGGGTGTCGATCCGAAGATGGTTGATTTTCGTTAAGCAAAAAGTGACCGCGGCGTGGAAAACCCCGTGGCCCTCGCCATCGCTAGCGAGCCGGTGGATCGTCCCATAAGGAGCGTCGGAAAGCCATTTGCCTTCGATATAATCGTAGGTGGGATCCTCGCCGATGATGAAAGCGAAGGCCCCATGGACCCCTTTACCATCATAAACGGCATAGAGTTGGCCTTTTTTGATATCGTCTTTGATCTTGGTGTAGCCGGGGAAGCCATAGCCCCATTGGGCATAGTTTCCTTCCTTACGCATGTATGCGCGGGCGCACTCATAAATCTTTTTAAGACGGCTCATGTCTTTGAAAGTAGCTAAACGGACTTCCATAAAATTCACTCCACGGATTTGAGAGATTCCACCATCTTCACTTTGCCCGTGAGGGAAGTGAGGTAGAGGTTCACTAAGAAGGCGACGACGAAGGTGATGAGGAAGGCGTAGACGAAAGTCGGCCAATAGATATGATACAAGAAAGCGACGAGGTTGACCTTATTGACGTAAAGGACGAGCTCCATGAAGGGATAGCCTAGCGGAAGCCCGATGAGGACCCCCACCCCAGTCAGCGTCATGATCTCGAACATCAAGGAAAGGGCAATTTCATGACGGGAGAAGCCCAAGACTTTGAGGGTCGCGATATCGCGGATCCGTTCCCGGAAATTGAGGAGGGCGAGGTTATAAAGGACCGTGACCGCGAGCAAAACCGCAAAGACTTTGACCGCGTTCGTCATGATATAAACGCCCGACATGACGTTGGCGATCCGGGAACGCATTTCGTTTTGGCTTTCGGCGTGGCCGACGAAAGATAAGGCCGTGATTTCCTTTTCGACCGCTTCGGTCGTATAGCCTTCATTTACATCGACGAAGGCGGCGTTATAGGACTTGCTTTGATCAATCGCAGGGTAATCGCTATAGAAAGCATCGACCCCGTGGGTGGTGAAAGCCGAATAGATGATCCCGACTTTGCCAGAATAGGTCGTCCCATTGAAGGTGAAGTTCACCGTGTCGCCTTTTCCTAAAGAAAGCTCTTCGGCGATCTTGCTTGAGATTGAGACGCTTCCCTTCTCCAGCCCAAATTTCCAGTGGGTGGTATCGTCCTTGAAGAATCGGAGGGTCGAGGTATAGGTTTTGGTCGTGACTTCGTTGTCGCTCTTCTCTTTCGAAAGGGTCGAACTCAGGGTGCAGAATTCTTCAAAGGTTGAGATGTTGACTCCCGCGATGGCCGCAAAATCGCTGGCATGGGTGGCCCCAATCGCCTCATAACCTAACGAGATATCCGAATCGTAATAGTAATTCAGGTCCCGCGAGATCCCGTAATTGAGGGTGTCCTCGATCCCAAAACCGCAGACGAGCAAGGCGGTGCAGCCCATCACGCCGGCCACCACCATGATGGACTTCACGAGGTTGACTCGGATGTTCCGGAACGCCATCTTGATCGAAAGGTGGGCGGCGCCGGGGGGACGTCTCGTGATTTCGCTCACGACATCGCGATGCGAATGGAAACTGACCAAGGCCGGCCGCATCGATTGAGCGGGGCTGAGGCTGATTTCTTTATGGCAAACCATTAAGGTGACGAGCGCGCCCGAAAGTAAGAACACCGCGGCGGTCAATAAGGCTTGCCACCAGGGGAACACGAAGAAAGGCCGAGTGGGCAAGGTGTAAAGAATGTCGTACTTCTGCCCCATGATGTAGGGGATGATGATCGGACCTAGGATGCAGCCGATGAGGGTGCCGACCCCCACGAGGACCATCGTTAAAGAAATATAGTGGTAATAAATCTGGTGTTTGCTTAAGCCTAACGCCTTCATCGTCCCGATTTGGGTCCGTTCTTTCAGAATGATTTGGCTGATGGTCGTAAGAATGACCAATAACGCCACAGCGAAGAACACAAAGGGGAAAACGAAGGTAAGCTGCATCGACTCCCGAACGTCGGTATCGACCGCGATGCTCCACGGGTTGGAAGAACGATCGGTGATGGCTCCAAGATTGTGCTTCGCGGCAACCTTGCCATCAAAGAAGGCTTTTAGGGCCGTTTCTTTCGTTTCTTTGGTCCCAAAATCCGCTAATTTGACCAAGTATTGGTTCGTTTGAGGGAAAGTGTCGGGGAAAGCGATATCTGCGTCTTCGCCCCACATGAGAGAAGTCTTCAGATTATCGACAAAACTCGCTTGATAATTTGCCGAAAGAACCGTCAAAATCGATTCTCGGAAAATATCTTTCGACATCAAATAAGTCGAGGCATAGTACGTTGCTTTCGTCACGTTCTCGGAGGTGGTCATAATCCCCGTGACCACCGGATGGACCGTAAGACTTTTCTCGGCTAAAACGTTCGTGCCACTGGGGAGAACCGCCGCGGCGATTTGTTTCATCAGATCATCGGTGAGATAGCCGCTGAGATCATAGGTGATATCGGCTTTATCCCCAACATCGAGGTGAAGTGCGCTTTCGTTCTTGCCGCTTTTTTTCTTGGACCAATAAGCATCATCGATCATAAAGTAATGGGTATCGGTTTGCTCGCTCGATTGGGCTTCTATGCTGACCGGCTTCGAGATGCTCGGAAGCTGATAACTCACCGCCGCATAGGCGTTTTGGGACCCCAAGCGCGTCCCCATTTCGAAGCGGGCTTCGACGGCGTCTTTGGCTTCAAGGCAATTGGAGATCCCGGCGAGATCTTCGCTTTGGTAATTTTGCGCGGTCACGTAGATATCGGCCGCGTTCCCCTGCTGATAAAAAAGATCGACCCGATCGGAAAGGGATTGCGCGTTCGAAAGCAGTCCCACGAAAAGGGTGACCGCGATCCCTCCGATCGCGATGATTGCCAAGAATTGTTTCCAGCCTTGAAGAGTCTGGCGGAGCATTTTGCGGCGTAAGACCGCGTTGGTCTTCGTCGGATGGACGATTTTTTCTTTGAAGGTGGCCGCACTCAGCATGAGGCTATTTTACACCCGAGGCCCCCTGCGCCTAGCGCTTTATGCGCGCGGAAGGGAGAACCAACAAAAAACCGAGCCGCTCAGGACTCGGTTCTTTTGAATTGGTGAAAATCAAGAAAGGGTGGTCGGAGCCACGACGATGCTGGCCGCTTGAGCCGTCCCCGCAATCGTATAGGTTCCGTTATTGGTCACCGTGATATCGGCGGCGGAATTATTCTCGATATACGTTCCAGTGCAAGCCGCGACGACAAGCGAGGTCGAATCGGTAATCGTGAAGGAGTTATCGATCTGGAAGACGTTCGCGCAGCTATCGACCGCGAATTGGATCGCGGTAGTTTGGCCGGCGGTCGGGAAGAGGAGCGAACCGGAAGCGACTTTGGTGGTGCTGTCGTAGTCATTCACATCGAAGGCTTGGGAAACGATGGTCCCCATATGGAGCGAACCGGTGAAGGCGGAAGCATCGAAGGATTTCGCGTGAATGCCATCATTGCCGGCGTTATTAATGAGAAGCGAGGTCGCGGAAGTGAGCGAGAGCTTATCGCATTTGATGCCGTGGGATTTCGACCCGCCATCGAGGGTGAGGACCCCTTTGCCGGCGATTTCGATATTGTTCTCGGATTGGATGACGGCAGCTTTGCTGCTGGTCCCGGTGTAGGAGAGGGTGTTGGTCGTGCCTTTATTGGCTTTCACGATCACCTTGGAATTGCTGGAAGTGTAATAGATCGGCGCGGCGGCAGAGGAAGTAATTGTGACGCCATTCAGATCAAGTTCCATCGACTGATTGTCGGTGGAATTGGTATCGGCGAGAATATCGATATAGCCTTCTAAGGTTCCGGAGATCGTGGCCCCGGTCTTGGCCGTATCGGAAAGAAGGAAACTATAGACGCCAGCATTATAGGAGTAAGTCGGTAAGGCTAACCCATCGATGGCGCTGATGGTTAAGGGCCCTAAATCGGTGGAAGAACTGGTGGCCGGAACCGAAGTCGTACTTTCGGAAGAGGTCGAACTTGTCGCCGACGTTGTGGCGCTGGTCGCCGAAGTCGTCGAAGTTTCGGCGGAAGTTGTTGCCGAGGTTTCAGCGGAAGTTGTTGCCGAGGTTCCAGTGGAGGTGACGCTGCTGGTCGCGGCGGAAGAAGTTCCCGCGCTGGAGCTCACTAAGGAAACCGCGCTTGAAGAAGTCGTGGTTCCGCAAGAGGCTAAGCTGACGAGAAGCAAAGTTGAAGCTAAGACTAATCCTGTTTTTTTCATAAATGGATTCCTTTCAACATCCTATTAATCCCTAACGGGTTGTTTTTATTGGCTTTTCTTTTAGAAAAGGTCCCGGCCGGAGCGAGGACCTTCATGAGACTTTAGAGGGCTTTAGTCGGCTAAGGTGCCCATCGGGTCCCACGGCGGGAGATGGATCGGATCCTTGCCGGTCGCTTTGACTTCGTCTTGGTTCAGGTAGCGTTTTAAGACCACCGCTTGATAAACGAAGGTATCGAAGAAAGCGGAGGACATGACGTAATAACCCTTGATGCCGTTATCGTCGCCCCACGAATTCTCAATCTTCCATTTGGTCGGGAGGCCATTCACGATCTCGACCCCGACGATCACCATCGCGTGGTTCATCGCCGAGTGGCGATAATCGAGCATCCCACCCTTATCGAACTTGATATCGAAACCGAAACTCGAGAGATAGTCGAACGCATTGGCGTCCCAGGCAAAGGAGGCGCGATCGCGGTAGAAGCCGACATCGCTTCCAAACCAAACCGGGAGACCATCCTTTAACTGCTTCACGATCAAGGCTTTCATCCGTTCCATCGTGACGTTAAGGTGATTGATCGGCTTGCCTTCAACGACGTTGCCGAGGAAATCGATGGTGAAATTCTTGCCATAAGGCTTATCAGCGGTCGGCGAATTGATGAGGGACTGATACTCATCGATCAGCTTATCGCCCACGAATTTATCGAAGAACGATTTCGGAGTGAAACCATCTTCTTCGTGGAACTTTTCTTTGCTGTCGGTATAAGCAAAACTGAAGGTTTTCGGCGGGATCCCAAAGGCGTTAAGGAAGAGATCATAGATCTGCTCCATCGTCTTGTCTTTTAAGGCCCGGATCCCCGGCATATCGTCCTTTAAGGCGAGCCGATGGGCTTCATAAGCGAAATTGCGGATCGCGGCATTGACCAGCTGATCGGTTTCGCGGGTGTTGTTGCTTTGGAAAGTCTCAGGGAAAGCTTCTTGCGGGACTAAGCCATATTTCTTCACGAGGTTCACGAACATATCCCATTGGCCCCCATCGGAGACGGGATCCTGAAGGATATATTGGAGGACCCGATCATCGTGGGCGTTCTTGGAAAGCTTGATGATCGATTCGAGGGTGAAGTTGGATTTTTCGATTTTGTCGAATAGGGAAATATAGTTTTGGGAGAGCTCAAATTTCTTGATGTTGCACTTCTTGGCGATCAGTTCGCGTAAGACGTTGAGTCCCGCGAAAATCCAGCACCGGCCTGAAGATTTCTGATTGGCCACCGGCAAGGTTTTCACCTCGACGTTGAACTCGGGGGCGACATTGATCACCGAGGCGGGTTCAAAGACCACTTCCGAAATCGGGTTGCGGCTTAAGGCGTGGCGAACCACGTTGTTTTTGAGGTCGGATTCGTAAGACTTAGCGATCGCCGCGCTTTTCTCCGCGGTTAAGGTGCCAACGACGTTTTCGCGATTATCAGCCATAGGTTTTCCTCGATTGAGCTTTTGCTCGTCGAAACTTATTGTAGATTTCTTTGCCCTTTAGGGCAATCAAAAAAGCACGGCCCGCCTGCTCCCGTTTCTTTATTTTTAAGTCCTACCCCGCTACAATTAGTCGGAAAGAAATCGGTAAAATCTATGGATAGCAACA
This sequence comes from Tenericutes bacterium ADurb.BinA155, assembly GCA_002068375.1. The sequence continues at coordinate 1,363 of MVZL01000026.1, read as the reverse complement.
TCGAACGTTTCATCAAGTACTGCAAAATTGACACCCAAAGCAATGAGAATTCTTTGAGTGTTCCTAGCGACCCTAAGGAATTAAACCTCACCCGCGAGCTTCAAAAGGATCTTCAAAAACTGGGGATCCCCTCCGAAATCAACGAATTCGGCATCCTCTATGGCAAACTCCCCGGCGAAGCGGGCTTAGACCCGATCGGCCTCAACTCCCACGTCGACACCGCCCAAGAAGTGACCGACACCAACTGCAACCCCCGCTACATCAGCAATTACGATGGCGAAACCATCGTCCTCAATGATCAGTATTCGATGAACCCGAAAGAGTTCCCGACCCTAAAAGCCCATATCGGCGATGACCTCGTCGTCACCGATGGCAATACCTTGCTCGGGGCCGATGATAAAGCCGGCTTAGCCATCATCATGGCGGCCTTAGAGCACTACGCGAAGCATCCCGAAGAGAAGCACCACCCGATCTGCTTCTGCTTCACCCCCGATGAAGAAATCGGCCGGGGACCGGACCATTTCGATGCCAAAACCTTCGGGGCGGCTTATGCCTATACCCTCGATGGCGGAATCTATGACGAAATCGCGATCGAAAACTTCAATGCGGCCCACGCCACCGTCGAAATCGATGGAGTCTCGATCCATCCGGGCGAAGCCAAAGGCAAGATGGTGAACGCCTCGACCCTCGCTTTTGAATTTGATCGGAGATTACCGCCGACGAAGCGTCCTGAGTACACCGAAGGCCATGAAGGCTTTAACCACTTGGTCTCGATGGAAGGAGCCTGCGATAAAGCGGTGATGCACTACATCATCCGGAACCACGACTTAAAGAAACTCGAGGCCCAAAAACAAGAATTTCGCGATGCGGCCGAACTTCTCCAGGAGCACTACCCGACCGCGAAGATCAACGTCACGATCGTCGATGACTATCGGAACATGAAAGAAGTCTTCGATCACGATCCCCGGGCGGTTGACCGGGTCAAGGTCGTCTTCCAAAAACTGGGGATCACCCCGAAGTTCAATCCGATTCGCGGCGGCACCGATGGCGCGACCTTCTCCTTCAAAGGCTGCCCGACCCCGAATTTAGGAACCGGAAGCTACAATCACCACGGCCGTTACGAATACCTCTCGGTCAACGAATTCAACCAAATGGTCCGGATTGTGATCACGATCTTAGCCGCCTAGTTATCCACTGTCTAAAAAACTCGGTTTAGTTACGATCTAGCCGAGTTTTTCTTTCGGAAAAATAAAAGGCCCGTTTCCGGACCTTATTCTGAGCGAATTGGCTGGGGTGACTGGGATCGGACCAGTGCATGTGGGTTTCAGAGACCCATGCCTTACCGCTTGGCTACACCCCAAGG
>MVZL01000025.1 GCA_002068375.1 Tenericutes bacterium ADurb.BinA155 | reverse complement strand
GTGTGGATAAAGCCGTAGCCTTTTTCCTTGTTGAACATTTTGACTGTTCCCTTCATGAAACTCCTAACCTTCCTGGTTCGTTATCCCCTTTAGCAGGTCTAACCAACCGTGGATAACTATACCACCCAAAAAAGCGGTTTGCTATACATTTTTGTTTGTCGAAAAAGCCTCGGTGTCATGGGGATATTTTGCCTCGGCGCAATGCGATTTGTAAAAAGAGGGAGGTCAAAAAGAACCCCGCAAGAGCAAATCCGATCATCGCGAAAAAGGGAAGAAGCGAAACCTGAAAAGGCGAAACGCTCGAAAAGGAAGAGGAAATATAGCGATGGATCAAGACTTCGGCGAGGAGCAAACTCGCGACGCTTCCGCATAAGGCCATTTCCCCATAGAGGGCGGATTGGGCGCTATAGCTCCGGGCGATATCGCTCCGCGAAATCCCGAGGGTATAAAGGAGGTACGCTTCTTTTTTGTTTTCGGCGATGCTCACCATCATCACGATGATGAAAAGCAAGGAGGACACCCCGAGGGCGACCCCGCTAAAAACGGTGAGGACCGCCCCGACATAATCGGTCGTGGCCGCAATCGATTTTAAGATCGTCTCCGCCGGATCGGAAAAGCGATATGCAGGCATCGCTTTCGCCAAGGTAGAAAGAACCTGGGCGTTCACCGCCGCCCCCGCGGTCGTAAAGACGACCCCGGTCGGCTCGAGAAGAAAGCTGCTCATCCCAAGGCCATCTCGGAAATAATCGATCGTCCAATCCTCAACCCCATAGAGGCAATCCTTTTCGGAACGGACGCTTCCCACCACTTTGAGGTAGCCCCGGCTAAAGGAACGGACCAAGGAATCCCCGACTTCTTTTTCCGACGTTTCGGCCGCTAAATAGACTTCGCTCGGGTTCCCCCACTTCGCCATGAGGCTGCTCGATAAGGCCACTTCTTCGATCCCTTGGGGAGGCCGGCCGCTTAGAAGCGAGGAACAATCGCTCGAAAAGCGTAAGCCTCCCGCCATCGCTTTCAGGTAACCGCCATCCACCACATTCGCGGGTAAGGCAAGATCAAGCCCGGCTTCGCTTTTCTTCACGTCGCTATAGGCATCGATGATTTGGTTTAACGCCGTTTCTTCTTTGGCCAAAAAGAACTTTTGGGCAAAGCCCATCATGAGAGAACTCGGATAGGCGTAATAGGACCCTGAGGTACAAACGAGTCGGCTTTTGATGTCGGAAGAAAGGTTCTCCGCTTTTAAGATATCGCGGTACGGGACCGAAAGTTTATCGGCTTGGTAGATATAGGCCCGCTCCAATGAACAGACTTCCCCCACCGGGCAATGAGACTGGTCATAAGAAGAACTGGGCCGCTCAAAAATAAAGGAGTCGCAGCTCGGGTCTTCCCGCAAGGATTTCAGCAAAGGGGTCAATTCTTTTTTCGCTTCGATGTAATGGACTTTCTGCATGATCCAAGGAAGAGAAGTGTCTTGATGATCCGAACTCGGGAAACGCATTTGGCTTTCAAAAAGAGAGGTGGTCCAATGGTGATTGAGATGATAAATCGTCGGGATGCTGCTCGCCGTGACCGCGACGATCCGAAAGATCTGCTCATCTTCATAGCTCCAGGCATAGTGGGCGAGCTGAAAGATCCCCTTCAGTCCTTTGGTCTCAATAAAAAGACCGAGCGATTCATAGTTTCGAAGGATCTGTAGCCCAAAGCAAAGGTTGCTCATCTCGGCGAAAGGAAGGCCGAGCACGATCGCATCATCTTCCATCACCTCAGGTTTGCTCGGGTAATAACGGAGATCCGGATAATCGTCAAGCCAAAGGTAATCGTTGCAGGTCCGAATCGAGAAGGAAGGTAAAACGATCTCCTTGGTGTTATGGGGGATGACGAAGAGATTCTTGTCGCAATAAAACTCCTCGAAATTGGGAAGATAAGAGGTCCCGTAATCTTTGATGTCGGAATAAGAAGAGCAGAGTTTCTTCACCGCATCTAATGGGGCGGAATAGACATTCGCGTAAGGATTGGCGACCGGGTTTTGGGGTTCCATCACGATCTCATTACTAGGGACTAAGGAAGCAAAAGCCCCCGAGAGTTCGCCTTGGATCGCCGAAGAAACATAGACCGATAAGCCTAATCCAATCAAGCCGATCGCGATCGCCGTTTCGGAAATAAGGGTCCGGAAACGCCGAGCCTTCACCAAATGAAAGGCGTGGGTGAAAAGAAACGAGGCGGAAAGGCGTGGCTTTTGCTTCCGGTAACCGAGTTCGACGCTCGAGGGGGCGGGCAACATCGCCGGAGCCTTTTTGAGGGCTTCGCCTTCAACGACACCATCCGAAATCGAAAGGATATACGCCGCGTATTTTTCGACGAGCTTTCGGTCATGGCTCACCACGATCACGAGTTTCGTTTTGGCGATGGCCTTTATGAGCTCAAAGATGAGAAGGGCGTTCTTCTCATCGAGCGCCCCGGTCGGCTCATCGCAAAGGAGAATGTCGGGGTCGCTCACTAGGGCTCTTGCGAAACAAACCCGCTGCTTCTCCCCACCGGATAAGCAGCTGAGGCGTTCATTGGCTTTGCCTTTGAGGCCGACGAAAGAAAGATAATCGAGGGCTTTCCGTTTCTTAAGACGATAAGAAGCGTTCGATAAAGCGTCGAGCGGAAGGAGAACGTTCGATAGGACCGTTTCGAGTTCGAGGAGGTTGAACGATTGGAAAACGTAACCGATATGCTTGATCCGGAACCGCGAACGGGCGGCTTCGTCCATCCTCTTCCACTCCCGCCCATAGATTTTGGCGGAGCCTTGATAGGCAGGATCAAGCCCGCTCATGATGTTGAGCAAAGTGCTTTTGCCCGATCCCGAGGCCCCGACGAGCCCGATTAATCCGACCGCGGGGAAATCAATATCGACGTCTTTTAAAACGTGCTGCTTCCCAAAGCTGCGGTCCACATGAGTTAAGGAAATGAGCGGGTTCTTCATTCGTCTTGAAGCTCCTCGGCTAAGGGCATCCGTTTTAAGGAGGCTAAAGGAAGCGAGCTGGCTAGATAAGCTAAAAGCATTGCGAAAAGAATGAGGAGCACCGGCACGGTAAAGCGGTAGCCGAGGTAAGAAAGAAGGGGGATTTGAATGAGGTTTTCAAGACCGAAGCGTTTCGTGATCAAAGCGTTGATCCCCTTTTGTAGAAGCGGAGAAATCGCTAAAGCCACCACCGCGGCTAGTAAGGCCACGCTCACCGATTCATTGATATAGACTGATTCGAGGTCTTGGCTCCGCGCCCCTAAGGTGAAGAGGACCGCCGTCTCCTTTTTCCGAGCAACGAAATTGCTGTAACTCGTTAAGGCGATGATGAGGCTCACTCCCACCAGGGCGATCCCTACGAAGACGAGAAGCGAGACGTTGAACGCGCCGGTGAGTTCCTTGAAGGCTGCTTTCACGGCATAGGTTGAGGAGTCGATGCTTAAGAAAGAACCGCTCGCGAGTAGAGAGGCGATCAATTGGTCAAGCAAAGGCACTTCTTTCGGCTTATGGATGAAAAGGAGGTAATCGTAACCGGTGATCGGACTATCGCTAGGGATGAGATCCAGTAAGGAATCAATCGTGGTTTCTTTTTGAAGAGCCTTAGTTAGCCTCGGCAATTCTTTTTTAGCGAAGGCGCCGGCTAAAGCGGAATAGGAGTAATAAACTTTCGGGGCGTTTAAGAAGGAAAACTCATGCACCACACCCACGATTTCAAAGTGAAAGCTTAAGGCCCCTTCTTCTTTTTCCCCGCCATAAGAAAAGCTATAGGAGGAGGCAAGGTCAATCCGTTTATTCAAGACACCACCCGAATAAAGCCGAGCGAATTCTTCGTTGACTAAGACTTCGTCCAAACTATTGGATAAAGGTAACTCCCCTTTCGAAAGGAGCTCCGACCCCCCTTCCGTTAACGTGAGGTCATAGACCGGAAGGAACGAACAAGGATCGGCGTTTTCTCCTTCAAAGGAATAGGCGTTATAGCTCGGGAAGAAATACGAATAATCTTTTTCGATACTCACCGAATCGATCGGGGCGGTCGCGTCGAGCGCGGTTACCTGATCGGGCCGGGTTTGCTTCACGAGCTTTAGGGGCGAATTAGGAATCTCAACATACGTCCGTTCCGAGATTTTGGCGGATTGGTATTCGAGCGAATGACTTTCTTCATTGGCTAAAGACTCAGTGCTGCCTTGGTAAAATCCTAAAGCCAAAAGGAGCGAAGCAAACCCGATCGTCCCCGCTAAAAAGGCCACCGCATTCTTTTTGGCATTCCGTTTAAAATTCCGGCCCGTAAAGAAAGAGGTCCACTTCCGGCCATAAGAAAAGTGAGTCGGTTCACGCGAGGATGAAGAAACCTCCTTGCAGAGGAAGGGGCTCACTTGGCCATCCTTCACCGTGATGACCGTCTCGGCGTACCGTCCGATCAGTTCTTCGTTATGGCTCACGAAGATCACCAGCCGGCTCTTCGCTATGAGTTGTAACATTCCCATCACCGCTTCCGAGCTTTTCTCGTCGAGGGCGCCCGTCGGCTCGTCCGCGAGGATCACCGCAGGGTCATTGCTCAAGGCACGCATGATCGCGACCCGCTGCTTCTCCCCACCAGAAAGGGAGTCTACGTTCTTGTTCTCTAGGCTCGAAAGATGGAACTCGGCAAAAAGAGCACCGGCTTTCTTTTTGGCTTGGTTCATGGGGACTTTTGCCAAAAGCAAGGGGAGGGTGACATTGCTTAAAGCCGTGGCCCCTTCGATCAGGTTGTAGTGTTGGAAGACCGTCGTGACCTCGTGAAGGTGGAAGTAGGCTAACCGCTTCCCCTTAATGGCAGTGAGATCTTTGCCCTTAAAGAAAATCTTCCCTTCGCTCGGATAAAGAAGTTTGGCCATGAGATTCAGCAAAGTGCTTTTGCCCGAACCCGATTTCCCTTTGATCGCGAAAAGGCCCTTCCTAGGAAAGGACAAATTCACGTGGCGGACCGCGAAAAAAGAAGCGTCCCCGCTGCCAAAGCTTTTGCCGACATCCCTTAGTTCCAATAGGCCCATCAAAAAAGCCCCCTACTTCTTAATAGGGGGCAATTGGACAAAAAGGGCTTACTTTTCGATTGGGCCTTCATGATGGGCGATCACTTTTCGGATCTTTCCATTGAAGGCATCGCGATCAAGCATGATGACGTTCCCGCAGCCGAGGCACTTGATTTTCACGTCGGCCCCGACCCGGACAATCTGAAAGCGTTTGGAATGGGAAGCGCACGGATGCGGCTTCTTCATTTCCACTTCGTCATAGAGAGCGATCTCCGGCGGAGTTACCACGGCTTCTCCTCCATTTTGACCGCAGCCGGGATCTTCGGTAGACCCGGCATCGTCATGATTTTGCCAGTGAGCGGAATGATGAAGTTCGCTCCGGCGGAGAGGTTCACTTCGCGGATCGTGATGGTGAAGCCACGGGGCGCTCCGAGGACGAGCGGATCATCGGTGAGCGATTGCGGGGTCTTGGCCATGCAGATATAGGCATCGCTAAAGCCAAGTTTCTCATAACGCTCGATCTGGGCGAGGGCCTTATCGGTATAGACGACTTGGCCGGCCCGATAGATCTCTTTGCAGATGGTCTCGATCTTGGTTTTGATCGGAGCCTTGAGGTCATAAAGCGGATGATAATTGCTCTTTTCTTTCTTGAGCATCGCTTGGACTTTCTTTGCGAGTTCGATCGAGCCTTCGCCGCCTTTCGTGAAGCCATCGAGGAAGGCGTATTCATAGCCTTTCTCTTTGCACCACTGCTCAATATAGGCGATTTCCGCTTCGCTATCTTGGGCGAAGTGGTTGATCGCGACGACCACGGGCAAGCCATACTTCTTGATGTTCTCAAGATGAGTCTCAAGGTTGATCATGCCTTTGGCTAACGCGTCGACGTTTTCTTTGGCGAGATCTTCGAAGGGTTCGCCGCCATGCATCTTCAAAGCCCGGATCGTCGCCACCATGACGACGAGCGAGGGTTTGATTCCGGCAACCCGGCATTTGATATCAAGGAACTTCTCGGCGCCAAGGTCGGCACCGAAGCCGGCTTCCGTCACCACAATCGGGGCGAGCTTTAACGCGAGCTTCGTCGCGATGATGGAGTTGCAGCCATGGGCGATATTGGCAAAGGGGCCGCCATGGATGAGGGCCGGGTTATTCTCTAAGGTCTGAACCAAGTTCGGCTTCAGGGCTTCCTTCATCAGTTTCATGATCGCATGGCTGATTTGGAGGTCTTTGACCGTGACGGGTTTATCGTCTTTGGTATAAGCGACGATGATCCGCTCGACCCGGTCATGGAAATCCTGCTCATCTTTCGCTAAGCAAAGGATCGCCATCATTTCCGAAGCGACCGTGATCACGAATTGGTCATGGCGGGGTTGACCTTTCGGGTCATCCTGGCCGACCGTGATGGAACGGAGGGCGCGATCATTCATATCCATCGCCCGAGTCCAGACAATCCGATTCGGATCGATGTTGAGGGGGTTGCCCTGGTAGATCGAGTTATCGATGATCGCGGAAATGAGGTTGATCGAGCTGGTTAACGCATGCATGTCCCCCGTAAAATGGAGGTTGATATCTTCGGCGGGAGCCACCGAGGCCAAACCGCCTCCGGTCGCCCCACCCTTAATCCCAAAGACTGGGCCTAAGGAAGGTTCGCGGAGCGCCAGCATCGCCTTTTGTCCGATTTTGCCAAAGCCTTCGGTCAAGGCAATCGAGGTGGTCGTCTTGCCTTCGCCGGCTTTCGTCGGAGTGATCGCGGTCACCAAAACAAGTTGGCCATCGGGCCGATCCTTGATTTTCTCATACTCCCCCGGTTCGATTTTGGCTTTGAGATGGCCATAGGGTTCGACGTAGTCCTCGTCGATTCCTGCGATTTTTGCGATTTCTTCAATCTTTAAAAGAGCCATAGATACTTCCTCCTGCAATATGAGTAATAGATTAAACTTCCTTCGGGAATTTTACTAGGGATGAAATGACGACACTGTCAATCAAAAGACCGGCTTCGCTAGGCACCATCATGAGCGAAGCGGGGGTAATTCCTCGACAAACTGGGGTTTCTTTGCTCCAGATCACCGGGACCTTAGTGAGATCGATATTGGCCTTACGATAGAGCGAACGGATCTTCTTAGCGAGAGGATCGTTCTCGGTTTCGCTAAGAAGCGCGACTTGGACTTTGCTCGGGTCGAGGCGGTTCGCCATTCCTAAGCACGAAATGAAAGGAATCTTGTGGCTGATCGCGTATTGGGCGATCGCCATTTTTCCCGCGATATCATCAATCGCATCGACCAAATAAGAAAAGCCGGTGAAATCATGATGGTCGAAGAAAGAAGCGTCCACCGCTTCATCGATGAGGGTTAGATCGCACTGGGGGTTAATCGCAGAAAGATGGGCTTGAGCGGCCAAAGTTTTCCGCTCCCCAATCGAAGTTTCATTAAAAAGAATCTGGCGGTTCAAGTTCGAAGGATCGACCGCATCGCAATCGATGAGAGTAAGGTGGCCAATCGCGGAACGGACTAAGGCTTCCGCCGCGGTCCCGCCAACCCCGCCTAAACCAAAAACCGCGACCCGGGCCCCTTCAATCGCATGAAGGTTCGTTTCGCCAAGTAACAAGGTTGTTCGATCCAAAATGGAGCTCATTGGGGCCTCTTTAAATAGTTTAAGATATCGTTAACGGAATTGATCCAAGTAATTTGAAATTGATGGCGGAAGAAGGTTTCCTGGCGTTTGATGTAATGCCGGGTGTTCTCTTTGATTTGGTTCTTCGCTTCTTCTAAGCTGATCTGCCCATCGAAGTAAGGATAGAGTTCCTTCACGCCGATGGCGTTAAAGGCATGCGGTGTCCGGCCATATTTTTCAATCAGGCGTTGATCTTCTTCGACAAGGCCCGCCTTAAACATCTCATCGACCCGTTTTTCGACCGCGGGATAAAGATTCTCTCGCTCGCTCGCTAGGCCAAAGAAGCAAACCTCATAGAGAGGTTGGTGCGATTGCTCCGCTAACAAGGCGGTCTTCGCTTGGCCGCTCCCTAAACAAATCTCGAGGGAACGGAGGACCCGAACCCGGTTATGGGGATGAAGCTTCGCCGCTTCGAGCGGATCCCGCTTTTGGAGTTCGGCGTAAAGGGCATCATCATCCAATTTTTCAAAAGGGGTGAGATCCACCGCCGGGAAATCCTGAAATTGGTAATCATAGAGGCCCGCCCGAATATAGAGCCCGGTCCCGCCGGCGATGATCGGAGTATGACCCCGCCCCACCACTTCCGCGAGGCATTTCCGCAAGTCTTTTTGGTAGGTCGCGACATCGTAGTTTTGATCGAGCGGCACAAAGTCAAAAAGATGATGGGGCACTTCTTGCCGCATCGCTAAGCTTGGCTTTGCCGTTGCAATGTTTAATTCCTGGTAGACCTGAAAAGCATCCGCATTAATGATCTCACCATCAATCGCTTTTGCGAGTGCGATCGCTAAAGCACTTTTCCCCGATCCGGTGCAGCCGGTAAGAACGAGGATCATTGAAGGGCCCCGCTCACTTGGCGAAGAAGCAAAGCGACATCATCATGAAGGGCTTGGTAATTCTGGACGAGAGGGTGGGCGTTATAACGGGCCATCAGGGCTTCGTATTTCTTCTTGGCGCCCACATATTCGTCCGGATAGGCTTTCGCTAAGGAAACCATCTGGCGTTCCGCGACTTTAATCTCTTCGCGCAAAGCGTGGATCCCCGGATCGTTTTCTAAGGCGGCTGAAGTCGCTAAAAATTCTTGGAGCAACGGTTCTTCTTTTAAGGCGGCTTCCAACGATTTGGCTTTGCTGATCAAAGGATCTTCCACCAGTTCTCCGATCATGGAGAAAGCGTGATCCTCGATGATCTTGACCGGGACGATCTCGCCTTTTAGATACGCGGGTCCCTTAAAATTGATGAGCTTGTTCTTTTCGGTATAGCCCGAGAGCATGCTCTCATCCTTTTTGCTTGGGCCATCCACCAAGACCGAATAGGTTTCCCCGAGCATCGTTTTCGAATGGGCCATCACGCTTTGCTCGATCACCTTCAGCAGGCGGTCGAACCGCTCATGCTTATCTTGATCGGAGACATTATCTTTGATCGCGGCGGCCGGGGTACCTTTTCTTGGCGAATAAATAAAGGTGAAGGCCGCATCGTATTGAACTTCTTGGCATAACGATAAAGTATCTTCGAATTGGGCGAGGGTTTCATTTGGGAACCCCACGATGATATCGGTGGTGATGGCCACCCCCGGAATCTTCGCGCGGATCCGGCGGACTAAGTCTAAATACTGGGCCCTCGTGTAGCGGCGCCCCATCGCTTTTAAGATCTCATCATTGCCCGATTGGACCGGGAGATGGATGCATTTCATGATGTTCGGATACTTCGCGATCGTATCGAGCATCTCGTCTTTAAAATCCCAGGGGTGGGAAGTCATGAAGCGCAACCGCGGAATCCCTAATTTCGCCACCGCTTCAAGGGCGGTCGCAAAAGAAGTCCCGTCGTTAAAGTCCTTGCCATAGCTATTGACGTTTTGGCCGAGCAAAGTGATTTCTTGGTAGCCTTCGTCCACCAGTTCTTGGCATTCTTTTAAGATATCCTCAAGGGGACGGGACCGCTCTCTTCCCCGGGTATACGGGACGATGCAATAGGTGCAGAACTTATCGCAACCATAGGAAATATTCACAAAGGCCTTATACGGATCCAGCCGGATTGAAGGAAGGTTCTCGACGATATCGCCCGGGAAGCTTAACACCTTCACGAGGTCCTTCTTTTTGTTTAAATGCTCGTCGATCAGATTCAGGATATCCGGAACGTTATGAGTCCCGAAGATAATATTCACGTAGGGGTAACTCGTCATGAGTTTCTCCGCGAGTTTCTCTTCTTGCATCATGCAGCCGGAAACGCACAGGATGAAATTCTTATCCTTTTGATGATTGGCTTTGAACTTCCCGATCTCGCCATAGACTTTGTCTTCGGCGTTCTCGCGGACCGCGCAGGTATTGATGATGACCAGGTTCGCCGCGGCGTCGTCTTCGGTCTTGGTGAAACCCGCTTTCTCAAGATAACCCGAAAGCACTTCTTCATCGCGGACATTGGCCTGGCAGCCAAAAGTCTTGATGAGGTATTTCCGGCCCTTCGCAAAGCTCGCGACCTTATTCGGAACCACGATCTCCTCGCGAATGAGCTTCGCCTTCTCGACCCGGGAACGGGCGAGTTTCATTTCGGGCAAGGATTCAATGATGCAATGGCTCATACGATACGTTTCCCTTCTAAATAGGATAACGCTTGGATGCTCTTCGCGCGTCCGGTTTCTTCATCGACCTCGATCACGACCGCATCGACGAGCTTCTTGGCGGTGTCATCAATCTCAAAGGGGCTAGCCTGACCAAAGAGGATTTTATTCATGACCGAACTCTTTTCAAATCCGATCACGCCGTCATAGGCTCCGCACATTCCGATATCGGTGATATAGGCCGTTCCGTTATCGAGGATGCGGGCATCGTTCGTTTGCACGTGGGTGTGGGTTCCGACTAAGGCGGTCACTTTGCCATCGAAGGCATAACCGAGGATCTGCTTTTCGCTGGTGGATTCCGCGTGGAAATCGACGATGTGGACCAAGGTGGGTTCATTCGCGATGAGCTCGGTTAAGGCGGCATAAGGGTTCGCGACGGTCTCGGTCAAAAAGGCTTGGCCTAAGACGTTCGTGACTCTAACGTCGGTCCCATCGCAATCGAAGACCGCCGAGCCTTCGCCATGGCTATAGTTCAAAAGATTCAAGGGACGGATCAAGCCGTCGGCGTCATCGATATAGTCATCGATTTGGTCTTTGCTATGCCAGTGGTTGCCTAAGGTGATCGCGTTGATCCCGGCATCCATCAATTCCTGATAGTTCCGCTCCGTGAGGCCCTTGCCATGGGAGGCGTTCTCACCATTGGCGATCACAAAATCAATGTCGAATTCCTTGACCAAAGACGGCAAAAGGGAGGACACGGCCTCGCGGCCGATCCTCCCCACAATATCGCCGAAGAATAGGATTTTCATCGGGGGCAATACCCCTTTCTAAGCCGAGACGATTATTTCGCGGTCTCGACAGCGCG
>MVZL01000024.1 GCA_002068375.1 Tenericutes bacterium ADurb.BinA155 | reverse complement strand
CCAGATCCTCAATGACTACATCATGGACGTCTATCCCGAAAAAGTGATCGCCGCCAAAGACGACCGCCTCCTCATGACCGCCCTCATTAAACTGGGGCGGGAATACCTGAAGTCCAGCCTCGGAATTGAAGGCTACCTTGCGATGTACCATCTCGAGGCGAATGCGGTGGATGCTCGAGCTAGCCAGATCAAGTCCGTCCTCGATTCGACCCCCGTTTTGAAGTATTAAATCCCCAAAATCGCCTATTTTTAGGCCTTTCCGCATCGTTTTATTTGTGCCCTATCTAAAGATAGAGTATATTGTCTTTTGCGTAAAAATTGATTAGGAGTCAATTCATGAAACACAGCATTAAGAAGATCGAAGAGAGCAAAGTCGAAGCCGTCGTCGAAGTCGAACCCGAACTTTGGAAGAACGCCCAGAAGAAAGCGTTCGAAAAACTCGCGGGCCAAGTGACCGTTCCGGGATTCCGGAAAGGCAAAGCCCCCGAAGACATGCTGAAAGGCAAAATCGATCCGAACAAGATCTTCGACGAAGCGATCAATGATTTGCTTCCGTCCGTCTTTGGCGAACTCGTGAACGACGAGAAACTTCGTCCGTTCTCCCGCCCCGAAGTCAATGTGACCAAACTTTCCGATTCGGAACTCGAAATCAAGTTCGTCATCACCCTGGTTCCGGAAGTCACCTTAGGCGCCTATAAAGATCTCCATGCCGAGAAAAAAGCCCCGGCCGTCACCGATGATGAAGTGAATGAAGCCGTGAAGAAACGCCTGGAACAATCCGCCAACCTCGTGGTGGTGGACCGTCCGGCCAAAGAAGGCGACACCGTCACCCTCGATTTCGAAGGCTTTGTCGATGAGAAACCCTTTGAAGGCGGTAAGGCCGAGAACTATGCCTTGGAGCTCGGCTCCCATAGTTTCGTCCCGGGCTTTGAAGAAGCGCTCGTTGGCGTGAAGTCGGGCGATAGCAAAGACGTCAAAGTCACCTTCCCGAAGAACTACGTCGAGAATCTCGCCGGCAAAGAAGCCACCTTCAAGTGCAAGATCCACGAAATCAAAGAAAAACAGATCCCGACCTTATCGGATGAAACCGTGAAGGATATGGGGATCAAAGACGTCGCGAGTGTCGATCAGCTGAAGGAATTCGAAAAGAAGACCTTGCTCGAAGGCAAAGTCAACGAAGCCCAGAAAGCCTATTACGACGCGATCATCAAACAGATCCGCGATGGCGCTAAAGTGACGATCGCCAAAGAGATCATCAAGTCCGAAGCCGCCTCGATGGAAGACAACATGAAGAAACAGGTTGAGCAGAATGGCTTAACCTTCGACCAATACCTCCAGATCACCGGCCAGAAGATCGAAGATCTCCAAGCCAAGATGGAGAGCGATGCCGAGCAGAACATCAAGACCTATCTCTGCTTAGAGCAAATCGCTGATCAAGAAAAGCTGAGCGTCGAAGATAAAGACGTCGATGCCGAGATCGAGAAGATCGCCAAGCAGTACAACATGAAGCCGGAAGAAGTCCGCGACGTCCTCGCCAAGAACCTCAATCAGTTCAAGGAAGAGCTCCGGCAGCGGAAGATCCAAGATTTCATCCTTGCGAATAACCATTAATAAGGCATTTCGCTTGCGGGTTTTACGATCCGCGTTAACCTTTAGGGTAAAGGAGTGAATATGCCTGAAGTGAACAGCCTCCAAAACAAGAACCTTTCTCTCCCCTTACTGATTACGCGCGGCCTCATCGTTTTTCCGAATATGTCGGAAACGATCGAGGTTTCGCGTCTTTTCTCGATGGCGGCGGTCGACCAAGCGAAGAACGTGACGAACAGCCTGCTCTTCGTGGTCGCCCAAAATAACGCCGAAGTGGAAGAACCGACCGAAAAAGACGTCTACCTGGTCGGGACCCTTTGCCGGATCATCAATTACGTTTCCCAGAACAAGTCCTATCGGATTCGGGTCGTTGGCTCGAAACGGGTCAAACTCAGCAACATCCACGCCGAGAATGGCTATTACGTCGCGACCGGCGAAGTCTTGGCCGATATCGAAAGCGATAAGGATGGCGAGATCGAACTCGTCCGCAAAGTGGTGGAGGCCTTAGAGACCTCGCCCGAGATCGGACGGAATATCCCGCGCTCCGCGATCAACCAATTCTCCAAAGGGGTCAACCCGGCCGAACTCGCCGATAATCTGGCGGGTTACCTTGCGATCCCGATGGATCAAAAGCAAGCGATTTTGGCGGAGCCCGACATCAATAAGCGGCTCCAGCTCATTTTGACCGTCCTTGGCCAAGCGAGCGAAATGGCCAAGATCGACGAGAACCTCCAAGAGAAGGTCCGCGCCTCGGCCGAAAAGAGCCAAAAAGAGTACTTCCTCCGCGAGAAGATGAAAGCGATCAAGGAAGAGCTCGGCGAAGACCAAGATGGCGAAGAAAGCGAAGACGCCATCAAGGATAAGCTCAATAAGAATCCCTATCCCGATAACGTGAAAGCCAAGGTCAAATCCGAACTTCACCGTTACGAGATGATGCCGGAGTCCTCGCTTGAGGCTTCGCTCATCATGACCTATATCGACACCCTCCTTGGGGCGCCTTGGTATCAGAAAACCGAGGATAACGAAGACCTCGCGAACGTTCAAAAGGTCCTCGATGAAGACCACTATGGCCTCGAAAAGGTCAAGAAACGGATCATCGAATACTTAGCAGTCAAGAAGATGACGGGCAACCTCAAAGCCCCGATCCTTTGCTTCTATGGACCTCCGGGCTGCGGCAAGACCAGCTTAGGCAAGTCGATCGCGAAAGCCCTCGGCCGTAAGTTCTATAAGGCTTCCTTAGGCGGCATCAGCGATGAAGCCGAAATCCGGGGACACCGGCGGACTTATGTCGGCTCGATGCCCGGACGGATCATCCAAGGGATGACGCGGGCGGGCGTGACCAATCCGGTCTTCTTGCTCGATGAAATCGATAAGGTCGGCGGGGCCAACTACAAAGGCGATCCCGCTTCGGCTCTTCTTGAGGTCCTTGACCCCGAGCAGAACTTTGCCTTTAACGATAACTTCTTGGAGGAGCCTTATGACCTCTCCAACGTCTTGTTCATCTGCACCGCGAACTACCTTGAAAACGTGCCCGCTCCTTTACTCGACCGGCTCGAACTCATCGAAGTTCCCTCCTACACCGAGATCGAAAAGATCAAGATCGCCCAAGGCTTCTTGATTCCGAAACAGGTCGCGGCCAATGGCTTAAAACCCGAAGACATTACCTTTAGCGAAGACGCGATCAAAGAGATGATCGAACATTACTCGATGGAAGCGGGGGTTCGTCAACTCGAACGCCTCGTCGCTTCGATCTGCCGGAAGGCGGTCGTCGAGATCCTCAATCACCCCGACACCAAAAAGCCGATCGCGGTCGATCCGGAACTCGTGAAAAAGTTCCTGGGGGTCGAACTCTTCGAAGGCACGAAGAAAGAGAAGGAAAACCAGATTGGGGTCGTGACCGGGCTCGCCTATACCGAGTTCGGCGGCGATATCCTCCCGATCGAGGTCAATTACTTCCCTGGTAAGGGCGGGTTGGTCCTCACGGGCAAACTCGGCGATGTGATGAAGGAAAGCGCGACGATCGCGCTCGACTACGTCCGGGCCAATAGCAAGAAATATGGGATCGATGACGATCTTTTCCAAAAGAACGACATCCATATCCACGTCCCCGAAGGCGCCGTCCCGAAAGATGGACCCTCGGCTGGCGTCGCGATCACGACCGCGATCATCTCCTGCTTGACCCATACTCCCGTCGACGCGAATGTCGCGATGACGGGCGAAGTCACCCTCCGGGGCAAAGCGCTTCCGATCGGCGGACTCCGTGAAAAGTCCTTGGCGGCCGCTCGGAGCGGGATCAAAGAGATCATCGTCCCCGAAGAGAACCGCAAAGATGTGGCCGAACTTCCTGAGGAAGTAAAAAAGACCCTCAAGATCTCGTATATGAAGTGCGTGGATGACGCCCTTGCGATTGCGCTCGTCCACCCGAAAGCATGATCGATTTCCGAAAGGTGCGCTTTATCGTGAGCGCACCTTCTTTAAAAGAAAAGCCGAAGGACGGGAAACCCGCCCTTTTGTTCGTGGGCCGGAGCAATGTGGGCAAAAGCACCCTCATCAATTCCTTATGCGCCCAGAAGATCGCCTTCAGCTCCAAAAAAGCCGGGAAGACCAAACTCCTCAATTATTTTTTGGTCGATGACGCCTTCTATTTGGTCGATGCCCCGGGGTATGGCTCCACGATCTACGCGAACCTTTCGACGATTAATTTCGCCAAGATGATGGAAGACTATGTCCAAGAACCGAGCCTCAAGGCGATCGTCTTTTTGAGCGACCTCCGCCATGAGCCCGGGAAGGATGACGTCGCATTCATCACTTACCTTCAAAAGACCGGAGTCCCCCTGATCAACGTCCTCACGAAGTGCGACCAGATGAACCAAAAAGAGCTCGGTGCCGCCCTTAAAATGGCGAAGACCCTCGGCCTAAAGAATCCGATCCTTTCGAAGAATGACCTTCGCTCGCTCGATCCTTTAAAAGCGGCGATCATGGGGGTGTTAGCATGAATCAGGCTCCATTAGACCCGGGCTTTTTCGACCGGGAAAAGAATTTGGTGAACCTCGCGAACTCCCTTCTCGCTCACTTTGACGTGAAACCGTTTCACCCGAGTTTACCCGCGGCCGATGCGGTCTTAGGGAAACATAAGAAAGTCGCCGTCTTCCTTTTCGATGGGATGGGCGAACTCGTTTTAGCGGACCATCCGAAGCAATACCCCTATATCATTTCCCATAAGATCGCGACGCTTTATTCGATGAATCCCGCCACGACCGTCGCCGCGACGAATGCTTTTCTATCAGGCCGTTACCCGAGCGAAACCGGCTGGCTAGGGTGGAGCGAATATTTCTCCGACCTTAAAGAAGCGGTGGATGTTTTCCCTAACCGGGATTCCGGGACCGGCAAAAAGATTCCGGGACCGAATATCATGGAAGGCCGTTTCCCTTATCAGAATCTCGCCGATCTTATTAACGCGGCGGGCCATAAAGCCAAAGCGTCCTTTGAAGCGCCCCTTCGCGATGGGAAAGGCCCGAAGAGCCTCCATCAATTCGTGAGCCAGGCCACCGATTTCTTCAAGAAGGAGCAGGGGGAGTTCCTCTATTCCTATTGGACCAAACCCGATAGCCTCCTTCATAAGTATGGGACCCATAGCTGGATCATTCCTTTCTATATCCGGAGGATCCAACGGAGCATCAAGGCCTTCGTGAAGAAGAACCCCGATGTCTTATTGCTCGTGATCGCCGATCATGGTCTCATCAACGTGAAATACCAAGATGTCGCCGCGATTCCTGAGATCGCCGATTGTCTGGCTGGCCCGATCGTTTTGGAGCCGCGGACCCCTTCTTTCTATATTAAGAAAGGGATGGAAAGCGCCTTCGAAGAGGGCTTCATTTCCCATTTTGGCGATAAGGCCTATCTGATGAGCAAAGCCGAAGTCGTGAAGTCCGGTTACTTTGGGCCCGGCAAGATGAGCCCGGAAGTCCAAGATCTTTTTGGGGACTACGTCGCCTTAATGCGGGGAACGACTTGCCTCTACGATTCGCGGAGCAAAACCCACCTCAGCTTCCATAAAGGCCACCATGCCGGGGGCACCCCCAAGGAACGCCTCATTCTTCTTTCGGCCTATAACGTTTGAGGCTTCCTCTTTCTTTTTAGACGAGAAAAGCCAATAATAGACCCGTTCCAGTGAAGATGAAGGGAACGGTCAATTTCCCCCCTAGGAAGCCCCGGTAACTGCGAAGGGGTGAGGAAACGCCGCGAGTCAGCATCGGAGGAAAACGCCCGTCCCGTTAAGACGAAGAGTCGCCTAGAATCTCTAGGAAATTGGGTGGTACCGCGCGCCGCGTCCCATGAAGGATCCGGCGTTTTTTATTTCTTAGGAGGGCAATTTATGCTCGAAACGCACTATGACCATGTCGCGGTTGAAAAAGATAAGTATGAGCGCTGGGTGAAAGCGGGTTATTTCACCGCGGGCGATAAAACAAAACAGCCCTTTTCGATCGTGATTCCGCCCCCAAACGTGACGGGTAAGCTTCACCTCGGCCACGTGATGGACACGATCCCCGACGACATCATCGCCCGTTATAAGCGGATGAAAGGCTACGATGTCCTCTGGCTCCCGGGGATGGACCACGCGGGCATCGCCACCCAGGCGAAAGTCGAGCAGAAACTCCGGGAACAAGGGATTTCCCGGTATGACCTCGGCCGCGAAAAGTTCCTGGAAGAAGCCTGGAAATGGAAGGAATCCTATGGAAAAACCATCCATGAGCAATGGGCGAAGCTCGGCCTTTCGGTCGACTATTCAAGGGAGCGGTTCACCCTCGACGCCGGCCTAAATAAAGCGGTCAAGCACGTTTTCGTCACCCTCTATAACGAAGGATTGATCTACCAAGGCGAACGGATCATCAACTGGGATCCGGAATTACGGACCGCCCTTAGCAACATCGAAATCGTCCATAAGGACGACGAAGGCGAATTCTTCTACTTTAAGTACGATGTGGTGGGCACGAAACGCCAGATCGTCGTCGCGACGACCCGGCCGGAAACGATGCTCGGCGATACCGCGGTCTTCGTGAATCCGAAGGACAAACGCTACAAAGACCTGATCGGCAAAAAAGTCATTAACCCCGCGAACGGGGAAGAGCTTCCTTTAATGGCGGATTCTTACGTCGACGTTTCCTTTGGGACCGGGGCGATGAAATGCACGCCCGCCCATGACCCGAACGATTTTGCTTTGGCCAAGAAATATGGCTTTAAGTGCATCAAAGTCCTCGATGATTCGGCCCACATGAATGAGCTCGCGGGCGCCTACAAAGGGATGGACCGTTACGAGTGCCGGAAAGCTTTGGTCGAAAAGATCAAAGAGCAAGGCCATCTCGATCATATCGAAAAGATCGTCCACTCGGTCGGCCATAGCGAGCGGAGCGACGCGGTGGTGGAACCGATGCTTTCCAAGCAATGGTTCGTGAAGATGAAGCCCCTCGCGGAAAAAGTGCTTGAGACGCAAAAAGGCCCCGGCGCGGTCGAGTTTTTCCCGAAGCGCTTCAGCAAGGTCTTGACCCGCTGGATGTCCACCGTCGAAGATTGGTGCGTCTCCCGCCAGCTTTGGTGGGGCCACCGGATTCCGGCCTATTACAACAAGAAGACCGGCGAAGTCTTGGTGAGCGAGGAAGAGCCGGATCTTAACCTCTACCGCCAGGATGAGGATGTTTTGGATACCTGGTTCTCTTCGGGCTTATGGCCCTTCAGCACGATGGGCTGGCCCGATACCGATAGCCCCGATTACAAGCGTTATTTCCCGACTTCGGTCCTCGTGACCGGTTACGACATCATCTTCTTCTGGGTGAGCCGGATGATCTTCAATTCGCTCCATTTCACCGGGGAAGTCCCCTTTAAGCAAGTGGTGATCCATGGCCTCATCCGCGATGAGCAGGGCCGCAAGATGAGCAAGTCCTTGGGCAATGGGATCGATCCGATCGATGTCATCGCCAAGTATGGCGTCGACGCGATGCGTTATTTCATCACGACCAATTCGACCCCCGGGCAGGACATGCGCTACAGCGAAGAGAAGATGCAGTCGAGCATGAACTACCTGAATAAGATTTGGAACGCGACCCGCTACGTCGAGATGACCTTAGGTGAAAACTACCTTCAACCCGAACTGGACAAAAAGGCACTTGGGCCCTTAGAAAAGTACATTTTGACTCGGCTCGAAGAGACGATTAAGAAGGTCACGGCCAAGATGGAAGTCTACCAATTTGGCGCCGCCTCCTCGATCCTCTACGATTTCGTCTATGACGATTTCTGCTCGTATTATCTCGAGATGAGCAAAGTCGCTTTGACCCACGAAGAGAATGCGCCGGCTTGCAAAGCCACCCTCTACAAGGTGATTAAGGAGATCATCCTCTTGATCTATCCGTATTGCCCCTTCATCGCCGAAGAGATGTATTGCAGCTTGCCGGGCCATCAAGATTCGATCATGCTTGAATCCTATCCCGAGTTTGACGCTTCCCTCGTCGATAAAAAGGCGGAGAAGGAAGGGAAACTGCTCGCGAAGATGCTGAGCGATGTCCGCGGGTACAAGGCGAGCCATGGCTTAGCCCCGAACGCGAAGATCAAATTGGCCTTATCGCCGAAAGCCCCGTTCCCGGAGATTGGGGAATACCTCGCCCGTTTCCTCTTCGCTAGCGAGGTGAAGGTGAGCAAACTCGCCCCGAAAGGCGATAGCTTCCTTTATGGCGGGCTTACCCTCGTCGTCGAGCAAGATATCGATCCGGCCGAATTAAAAGCGAAGCTCCTCATCGAAAAGAAGAGCCTCGAGTTTGAAGTCGCCCGCGGCGAGAAGATGCTTTCCAATCCTGGCTTCGTCGCTAAAGCCCCGAAAGAGAAGCTCGATCTCGAAAAGAGCAAACTCGCCGAGAACCGAAAAAAGCTCGATGACGTCTTGGCTCGGCTGGAGGTTCTATAACTTTTCGGTCCCAAATGGCTTTTGACCTCCTATATAAAAGTAGGAGGTCTTTTTTATGGAGAGTGTCTTATTGGATGAAAGGGAGATGGCATCGATCCGGGTCGGGGAAGCCATCACCCTCGGGGCGGTGTTGGCGATTCTAGCGATCGCGATCGTTGCGGTGGTGGTCTATAAGCTTTTCCGGAGCCCCCATGGCTCGGCGAAACTCCCGGGCGGTTATGCCTTCGAGTGGAAATAAGCGATGGCGAAAATCCAAAGTTTGCTTCCGGAGTCGCGGCCCCGGGAAAAAGCCTGTGCCCATGGGGTCGAAAGCCTTGATATCGCCGAGTTGCTCGCCCTCATCATCGGAAGTGGGGTTGAAGGGCATTCCGCTTTAGAGATCGCTCACCGGTTGCTCGGCGATTTCCATGGCCTAGTGCATCTTAGCGAAGCCCCTTATCTTTCGATCGCCCAAAGCCCGGGGCTCTCGAAGGTGAAAGCCTTACAGATCAGCGCGGTCTTTGAACTCAGTAAACGCTTAGAAAAAGCCGCGTTCATCGAATCGGCGAATAGCCTTTCGGCGTCCGAGGTCTACGCCCGTTACCACCAGGGAGAGCACGCGGAGGAAGGCTTGGTCCTTTTGATCTTGAATCATAAAGGCGAAATCATCAAAGAACGCCAACTCGAGCCCGGTTCTTCCTCCGCATTTGAAATTCCGAAAAAGAAGCTCGTGGTCGAGCTTTTAGTGAACTATGCTTCGTCCTATATCTTGGCTCATAACCATCCCTCGGGGAATCCTTTGCCTTCGGAGGAGGACATCAAGAAGACCTTGCAGTTAGCGACCGAGACCAAAAGCTTAGGAATCACCTTGCGGGATCACATCGTGATGGGGAGCCAAGGTTATTACTCCTTTAAGGAGAGCCATTTGCTATGAAAGAGTTCGCCGGGAGCTTAAGCATGATCGACGAGGCTTCGTTCATCGTGCACTATGAAGAGTGGGCGAATCACGCGAAACTCGTCGGGCCGGTCGTGATCACAAAGCGGGGCGTTCCCGCCTATGTTTTCATGGATTTTGAGCGATTTCTTCCGATGCTATCGGTCTTTGCGGCCTATGGGGCGTCCCTAGGCGTTCCCGCGGAGGCAATTCTAAATCCTCCGAAGGGCGGAACGGCCTGAATTTCCCGCTTCCCTTTAGGGAACTCGCGGGGTATAGTAATCACGTTGTCGCCTCCGCTTAGGGCGCAACCGCCTAAAAAAGGTAACCAATCCGGCTGCAATAGGGCCGAGCCTTCCTAGCGAGTCATCGTTAAGCAAACCAAAAGGAGGAAAAGACATGTACGCAATCATCGAAACCGGTGGTAAACAGATCAAAGTCGCTGTTGGCGATAAGATCTACGTCGAGAAACTCGACGCCGAAGCCGGGAAAGACGTGACCATCGACAAAGTCCTCTTCATCGGCGGGGAAGCCACCAAGGTCGGAAATCCGTATGTTTCCGGCGCTAACGTGGTCGCCAAAGTCGAGAAGCAGGGCCTCAGCAAGAAGATCACCGTCTTCAAGTACAAGGCTAAAGCCAATGAACGTAAGACCATTGGCCATCGTCAGCCCTATACTTGCTTAGTCATCAAAGCGATCAACGCCTAATTATGATCAAGGTTACTATGGAGTATCGGGGTGCCGGCTTTGCTTCCTTAGAAGTAAAGGGACACGCGAATAGCGGCGTCTATGGGCACGACCTCGTCTGCGCGGCGGTCTCCGCCGTAGTGGTGGGGGCATGCAATGCCATCGAGACTTCCGAAGACTTCCAGATCAAGATTGATTCGGGCGATGTGAACATCGTGGCACCCGCCGCGATCTCCGTCCACGATGAGACCGTGATCGAAACCTTAATCATCCAGCTCAAAACCATCGAAGAGTCCAATCACGGATTCCTCGAGATCAAAGAAAGGAAGAATTAACCATGAAATACATTCTCGATCTTCAACTCTTCGCTTCCAAAAAAGGCGTTGGTTCGACCAAGAACGGCCGTGACTCGGCCGGACGCCGCTTAGGCGCCAAGAAATCGGACGGGCAGCTTTGCACCGCCGGTTCGATCCTTTATCGTCAGCGCGGGACCAAGGTCCAGCCTGGCCTCAACGTCATGAAGGGTGGAGACGATACCTTATTCGCCACCATCTCCGGCGTTGTGAAGTTCGAACGGGTCGGTCGGCGCGGAACCAAAGTGTCGGTCTATCCAGTCGCTGCTGCAAAGTAATTTGCCGCTCCTGAAAAATGAAGCTCTCCTTCGGGGGAGCTTTTTTCGTAAAAGTGTTGACAGTAAACCTTACGGGAAACTGCGATTGACACTTCGATGAAAGCCGCGGTGGTTCCTAAACAATCATTGACTATTTTTAGAAAAGTGCTTTTCGGTTTTTGACATTTTTCCGAAACTTTGCGAAACAAACGATGCCATCGGCGAAATTGTCACGTAACAAAATCCTGAAAGCCCTTACTTTTGACCCTTTACACGCGCGGGTTAACCTACTACAATAGAGCCATGTTGATCACAAATTACGAAGGTTCCCGGTAAATCATTTTTAAGGAACGGCTTGT
>MVZL01000023.1 GCA_002068375.1 Tenericutes bacterium ADurb.BinA155 | reverse complement strand
GTTCGGTTCAAAGCGAATCCACACATCGCCATATTGGCCGTGGCCGCCGGTCTGCTTGATGTAGCGACCTTCGGTCTCGCCAGTCTTCCGGATCGTCTCGCGGTAGTTGACCTGCGGGGCGCCGACATTGACTTCGACTCCGAATTCGCGGCGCATCCGTTCGACGAGAACGTCGAGCTGAAGTTCGCCGACGCCGGCGATGATGGTCTGACCGGTTTCTTGGTCCGTATGGACGCGGAAGGTCGGATCCTCTTCGGCGAGTTTGGTGAGGGCAACGCCCATCTTTTCCTGATCGGCTTTGGTCTTCGGCTCCACCGCCTCTTCAAGGACGGGTTCGGGGAAGACGAGCTTTTCAAGAACGACTGGGCAGCTTTCATCGCAGAGGGTATCGCCGGTGGTCGTGGCCTTTAAGCCGACGACCGCGCCGATTTCGCCAGCGTGGAGAACGCTGACTTCCTGACGATGGTTGGCGTGCATGAGAACGAGACGAGCGATTCGCTCGGTCGTGCCGCGCGAACTGTTTTCAACGTAGCTTCCGGACTTCAGGACACCCTGATAGACCCGGACATAGGCGAGCCGGCCCACGAAGGGATCGGTCGCGATTTTGAAGGCCAGGCCAACGAAGGGCTTGTTATCGGTCGCTTCGCAAACATAGGGCTTTTCATCGAGCATGCCTTTTTCGCCCGGAATATCGATCGGGGACGGCAGATAGTCGATGACAGCGTCGAGCAAGGGCTGAATGCACTTGTTCTTGTAAGCGGATCCGCAGAGGACCGGGAAGAACGTTCCGGTCAAAACGGCTTTACGGATGGTTTTCTTGATGAGGTCGACCGGGACATCTTGGCCATCGAGAACCATCATCATGAGATCATCGTCAAAGTTGGCGAGTTTCTCGATGAGGGTCATCCGATAAGCTTCGACTTTGTCCTTGAGTTCGGCCGGGACTTCGATCTGCTTCGGAGCATCATCCTTGTTGTCGGTATAAAGATAGCCGACGCGATTGATGATATCGATGCAGCCGCGGAAATCGCCTTCTTTGCCGATCGGGCATTGAATGGCGGGAGCGTTGGCCGCTAATCTCTCTTTGAGGGAAGCGAGGCACATATCGAAGTCAGCGCCGGTCGCGTCCATCTTGTTGCAGAAGACGATTCTCGGAACGCCATACTTGGTGCCTTGGCGCCACACGGTTTCGGTCTGAGGCTCGACGCCGTTTTTGGAGTCGAGGACGGTGACCGCACCATCGAGAACACGGAGGGAGCGTTCGACTTCAACGGTGAAGTCGACGTGCCCCGGGGTGTCGATTAAGTTGATCCGGTTGCCTTTCCAGAAGCAGGTGGTTGCGGAAGAGGTGATCGTGATGCCACGTTCCTGTTCCTCGGCCATCCAGTCCATGACGGCCGCGCCTTCGTGGACTTCGCCGATCTTGTGGGTGCGCCCGGTGTAATAGAGGATGCGCTCTGAGGTCGTGGTTTTGCCCGCGTCGATGTGCGCCATGATCCCGATGTTGCGGGTGTGCGGGAGATCGTAGACTTCTGTCTCTTTGATCTCGAGTTCGCTATTTTGTGTATCTGCCATTGGGAATCCTCCTTATTACCAGCGGAAGTGGGCGTAAGCCTTATTGGCTTCGGCCATCTTGTGAACGTCTTCCTTCTTCTTGACGGAGCCGCCGGTGCCATTCGCGGCATCGATGATTTCGCCAGCGAGCTTGTCTTCCATGGTCTTTTCGCCACGGAGACGGGCATAGCTCACGAGCCAACGTAACCCTAAGGTCTGCTTCCGTTCCGGCGTAACTTCGACCGGGACCTGATAGTTGGCCGCGCCGATCCGACGAACCTTGAGTTCGACTTCCGGCATGATGTTATTGACCGCGGTGGCGAAGACGTCGATCGCGGGTTTCTTGGTCTTCTCTTCGATTTCTTTGAAGGCCTTGTAGATGATGGTCTGCGCGGTGCCACGTTTGCCATCGTACATGACGCGGTTGATGAGACGAGTGACGAGTTTCGAATTGTAAACAGGATCCGGTAAAACGTCCCGTTTGGCGACTGAACCTTTTCTTGGCATTGTTGTTTATCTCCTTATTTAGCGGCTTTCGGCTTCTTGGTGCCGTATTGGCTCCGGCCTTGACGCCGCGCTTCGATACCAGCGCAATCGAGGCAGCCCCGAATGATGTGATAACGAACGCCCGGTAAATCCTTGACACGGCCGCCGCGAATCATCACGGTGCTGTGTTCCTGAAGGTTGTGGCCTTCTCCGCCGATGTAGGCGGTGACTTCGTAGCCGTTAGAAAGGCGGACACGAGCGTACTTCCGTAACGCCGAGTTCGGCTTCTTCGGGGTCATCGTTCCGACACGGGTGCAGACGCCGCGCTTCTGAGCGGACGGCTGGTTCGTGTTCTTCTTGGTCAAAGAGTTCCAGCGTTTTCCTAACGCCGGGGTCTTGGACTTCTTGGTCGCGCTCTGGCGGCCCTGTCTAACCAATTGGTTAATCGTTGGCATTTGTGTTTTCTCCTTTTGTTTTCTTGCACACAATTCCCGGTGTGTCGAGCACCGGGGTAAATAAAATGGCGCTTTCGCCCTTTATTTACGTCCGTGGAAGATAATACGCGGGGGCAAAAGCCTTGTCAACATCGAAATGAATGTCCTTTTGAATCGAAAGAAACCCCAGTCGATTTTAAGAAGGCAAAAGGGCGAAAACTCCCTGGGGAGAGAAGGGAAAAACCCCGCCAAAAGAAAACCCGGAAGTCATCCCAAAGACTCCCGGGCCAAAACCCCTATTCTTCTTGGAGTAGATCGACCGGCTTCTTTCGGGCGGCCAGCCAGCAAGGAATCGCGCAAGCCAAGCTTGAAACCGCGAAAGCAAAAGCCAATAAGATCAGCACCACCCATATCGAATAGGGAAACACGGAGAACCCGACCCCGAAACTCGTCATGAAATACCCCGAAAGGACATGAGCCAAGATCGCGGAGACGATCATCGCGAAAAAGGTGGAGACTCCGCTCACGAGCCACGCTTCGATTTGGAAGGTGAGATAGGTCCCCCCACTGCTTCCGCCTAAAGCCCGTAAGATCCCGATCTGCCGTTTCTGATACGAAACGGAGGAAGCGATGAAGGTCGCGAGCAGCAGCGCGGCGAAGGCCCCGATCCCTAAAGCAATAGAACACAAGATACCGCCATAAAAAGAAATAACTTGATTCCCTTGCCAGAAAGAACCACCACCGCTATTAAGACCATTTTCGGAAAATTCCGTGAAACTATAGAGCCATTCTGACTCCTTGTAGTGGTCACCAACATGCCAGAGGTCATAATCGTGGTAGAGCGTGCTTAAACTTTTTTCATCGAGCCCATGGTAGGCAAAGGCATAGTCATAGAGAGGAAGCGAGGAATCGACCTTTTGCCCGAAGGGAGCAACAAACTGGTCCCAAAAGCCGGGCTGAGCAAAGCAAACCCGAAAGGGCATGCTCCAAGAGTAAGAGTTGAAAACGGGATTGGCCTTTTGAAAGGCATCGTAATCGCTGCTATCAGAGCTAGGATATTCGTTCGATTTATAGCGATCCAAAACCGCGAATTGTTCAAATGAAGATTGAGGCGAGACAATCCCAACGATCGGGAAGCTCAAATAAGTCCCCGTGGTTTTCCCTTCCGCTTTGACCTCGACCGCGTAATAAGGCTTCGCGGCCAAGAAGGCTTGGGGCGTTGCCAAATCACTTTCTGTGAGGGTGTGGGTGCTATAAGTCCAAGGATCGGTCGTCGTATCGCTTGGGGTGTTCCAGTAGTAACCGCAACGTTTCGCCGTCTCATAAAAAACCGAAGAAACGGCGATCGATGAGGTATCGGTGGGATAAACGCCCGCCAGCATACTCTTTTTGCAGCCAAAATCGCCCAGCCCCTCTTGGGAACTGATTGCGATTTTAAAATGCCACTCCCCATCATAAAGAACGCTCCCTGACTTCGGAGAAGTAAAGCCAGACTCTTCTTTGGCCGCATCTCCACCAGAAGCTAAATAAACATAGTCCCGAGGACCAATCTGGCCCTTCGCCGTGAAACCATATTGCTTGGAAAACAAAGCCAGTTCATCATCGGAGAAACAGCCCCGTGTCGGCAGGACATAATCCCCCCCGACCGGCTTTTGGAAAGAGAAACTGGTCGTATCAGTTCGCTGATAGCTTTCGATAAAGGCTTTTTTCGGACTATACGTCACGGTGCAGGCGACGACGCCAAATAAGGATAAAGCCGAAAGCGAGAGCAAAAGGGTCGCGCCTAATCGGATCGGCTTATGTCGGAACGAAGAAAAGGCCATCTTGATCATGGCCTTAAGAGGCGTTCTCCCGACTTTGGACCGTTTCGGAGGGATGGTCTTTTCACAAGGAATATTCAAATGAATCGTCCGATCCGAGGTGATGCTTCCATCTTTGATCTCAATGATGCGATCGCCATAACGCTCCGCCGACTCGCGGTCGTGGGAAACCACGATGACGAGGCGGGAAGCGCTCAAAGATTTCAGCAAGGAAAAAATCTCGGCTCCAGTTTCGCTATCGAGCGCGCCGGTCGGCTCGTCGGCCAAGATCAGGCGGGACCCTTTGACCAAAGCTCGGGCAATCGCAACCCGCTGCTTCTGGCCCCCCGAAAGCTCATTGACCTGAACTTTCTGGTAACCTTGGAGTCCCACTTCTTCAAGGGCTTTAGCGACGGCAGTATCCTCAGCCGGGCCACCCCCGCCCGAAAGCTGAAGCCCGAGGGCGACGTTCCCCCCGACATCAAGATGGGGCAGGAGGTTGTAGGACTGGAAGACGAAGCCGACCGTCTCGGCTCGATAGTGATCGAAGTCAGAAGGTTTGAAGTGCCGGGTTGAAGTCCCGTCAACGAGGAAATCTCCTTCCGTCAAGGAATCGAGACCGCCCAAAACGTTAAGCAAGGTCGACTTACCCGAACCGGATTTGCCTAGGATGAAGACGAGACCATTCTCCGGTAAGATAAAGGAAACGTTATTCAGCGCAGTGACGGCGGGGCCTTTGGCCCGACGATAGACCTTGACGGCATTTTTAAGTTCAAGCATTTGCTTTGCCCCTTTGAGACGACAAAAAATCATCTTGGATCGTTTGCCCAAGTTGGAGCGCCGTGATGTTTGAGGCGCCTTCAAAAGAAGCGGCCAAAGCCGCTAAAGCGACAAGTGTGTTCATAAGAACTCCTTAAATTTTAACTATTGATCACCGAAAGATAGAAGGGGGTTAGTTCGAAAGAATAGGAACCAGTCACGCTCGAACCCGAAACTAAGTCGAACGTAAAATCCCAACTGAACGAGCTTAAGGACGTCCCATAGGCCGAAAAGCCCGCGGAGGATCCTCCAACAGGATCGGATGCCGCGGTAATGTTAAAGGAACTAGCAAAAGCGCGGTGAAGCCCCACCACAACGAAATTCTCATATTCGCTATTGAACGCGTAATAGAAATCCGCATAAACCGTTCCGGATATGACCAGATTGCCGATCGCATCCGGATAATAGTGAGATGCGGTTTCCGAGAGAAACTTCTGAGCATCCCGCATATCGGCCGCCCCGCCTTTTTGACTGGAAAGATCTTCTTGATGGGTCGCATTCCTCGTGAGAGCCCATGTCACCGGTACGGCGATTCCTAAAACTAAAGCCGCCGTTAAGGCCGGCACCAAAATATGCACGAAACGGCTTCGTCTTTGTTTTTCCCAAGGTAAAGGCCCAGCTTTCGCAGCTTTCGCCACCACTTGGTCATAATGCGATGTCGGATCGGCCTGGCGAAGGGTCTCGCTCACCTTTTTTTCATCGAAGCGTTCCATGGTTAACCTCCTCTACTAAGATATACAAACGAACTAGTCCTTTTCCGTCGGTTCAGACGAAAAAACCTGTAATTTGTTTTTGGCTCGGCCAAAACGCGAGGAGGCGGAGTCTTCGCTGCAGTCCGTCATGGCCCCGATCTCGGCGAAGGTATAGCCATAGCCAACATGCAGGACATAGACCGAGCACTCTTCGGGAGTCAGATGGTGTTTCAAAAAAGCCATCAAGTCCTCCGAGACGCTTTGGCTTGAACTCGCGGGGGCTCCGACTTCTTCCTCCATTAAGGCGCTTTCTTTCGATGAAGCGGAGCGGAGATGGTTGATCGCCCCATAACGGATCCCAGCGAAAGCGTAAGGTTTGAAGGGTTTGGTTTCATCGAGACTTTCGGGATGCGATAACACCGCAACGAAAAAGTCTTCGGCCGTGTCTTCGGCCAAGGTCGCATTCCCTAAAATGGAAAAGCCGACCCGGAAGAGCAAGAGATAATAACGTCGATAGAGTTCGGCGAAAGCTCCGCGATTACCGCGTTTTATCGCCTTGATCAGTTGCTCATCGCTTTGAACTTTTGAAAACATGACCTGACGGTGAAGATTTCCTTAACAAAGATTATATCAAATCCCTGAAAGGGAGGGGGTTCTCTTCGATCAGTTGAGCGTGACTTTGATCGTCGCGGAAGTCGGGGTAATCGCGCTGATCTGAAAGCTGAAATTCGGGGTGAATCCGTTATGGAAAGTAAAGTCCAGAAACGTGGTCTTCCGGAAGCTATTCCCTTCATAGAAAAGGGAGTCCCGGAGTTGGTCCTCGCCTAGGGTCTTAATGTGATCGCTCGCGACATAGTTCTTGATGAGTTTGCTGGAGCCGGAAGATTGGTCCAAGAGTTGGAGCAAGGTCGCGGAGGTATCGACGAGATTACCGGATACCGCGGAACTATTATCATTCGCCACATCGACTTTAAAGCCTTTGGTAGCAATAGTTGAACTCAGATATCCGCTCGGGCTGGTCTTGTTCGCGAAGTAACCAAGGCGCGAATCGACGTGGTAGGCCACTACTCCGGCCTTTTGGAAGAGGCGGTTCTCTTCGCTCCGCAAAGTCGAGTCGACCCGGTTCAGATAGCTCGGGGTGTAATAGCAAAGTAACAAATATTCATCAAACGGCGATCCGCTCCAAAGCGAAGAAGCGGGGATTAATAAGCAATCGCCCGAGCCATTAAAGGGCCGTAAGGTGATCACGCTACTGGCGGTCGGGACATAAGGCCTCGTCCAATCCAAAATGAGTTTGCTATAGGGGGATTCATCGCCTAAAGAATAATCCATCATATCCATCCGCCCAGTCGGGGAACAGGCCCCGAAATCGGTCGAGCCATTGACATCGTAATAGTCCTTGAGCCCCAAGATATGGCCCATTTCATGGATATAGGTATGGGAATCGACTTTCCCTTCCTTTAAGTAGGTGAGGTCAAAGCCCGACCAGCTGATCGGCGCGGGGTTATTGATCGTGAAGGCCCAAAGCATCGAATCGCGGTAATTGGAGGAGGTGGAACTATCCGCGGTCGGGCAGGCATAGACGAAGTAGATCGCGGGGACTTTGTTGCCCTTAGGATCCAGAAAAGAATAATTCTCGATCGGGTCATCGGGATAAGTCGCGGCATACCAGATCTTGGCTTCGCTATAAATGCTCCGCAGGGTCGGAATGTTCTTGCTGGTGCCGCTGATACTCTTAAGCGCGGCGTAATTGGTAGATGCGCTCCGGAACCAAGAGGTCACCTTGCCCCCCAGATGGAGCCGGCCATAACTGGCTTTATCAAAATAGGAGGCGACCGAGTAGAACTGGCTATGGGCATCGCTCCCAAAGAAAGATTGCTCGAGCATTGCAAGCGAGTTACTGGGGAGATTACTTTCCGCGGTGTAGTCAACAAAATCCACCGGGATCACCAAAATCTTTTGTTCCCCGGTTGAGGGCAGATTCAAATGGCCATTAAAGGAGCCATTATCGAATTGATCGCGGTAGACGTCGCTATAAGAGGTGAAGGATTCGTCCGCGCTCGAAACGGGAGAATAGGCCCCGGCTTTGTAGTAACCTTCTTTCTCATCTTTACTAAAGGAAGCGGTCACTAAAGCCCCGGGAGTATAAGGGACATAAGCAAAGGAAGAAAAAGCGCACCCGGAGGCGAAAAACGCCACCGCGCCCAATACCCAAAGTCCCTTCGAGGTTTTCATCCGTTTCATTTTCCCCCAAATCGCCCTTAATGTGAATAAAGAAGCAAAGGAAAAGGCCCGCGCTCACGCGCGAGCCTCATTCTTTTGGGTTCAGTCTTCGTTCGAATCCGGACGATCGTGCTTTTCGATGTACTGCGCCTTGACTTCTTTCATCTTGGCTAAGACATCGAAGGCGTCGAGCGAGGCATTCTCCTCGGCTTCGGAGCGTAAGCCCGTTCCGGCCGGGATCAGTTTGCCCGTGATGACGTTTTCCTTTAAGCCGTGCAGGTTATCCCGTTTGGCTTTGATCGCCGCATCGGTGAGGACGCGGGTGGTTTCCTGGAAGGAAGCCGCGGAGAGGAAGCTCTCGGTTTCAAGGGCGGCCTTCGTGATCCCAAGGACGAGCGGCTGCACCACCGCCGGGTGTTTGCCCGCGAGTAATGCCGCCTGGTTCTCTTCGGTGAAGCGTTCGACCGAGACTCTGGTCCCGGGGAGCATCGAGGTATCGCCACCATCGATCACGACGACCTTGCGGAGCATCTGACGGATGATGACCTCAAGGTGTTTATCGGAAATGCCGATACCCTGAGCGGCGTAGACCTTCTGAATCTCCTTCAGCATATAGACTTCGACTTTTTCGATGTCGGAGACTTCGAGGAGTTGCTTCGGATTGATCGCGCCTTCGGTGATCTTGCCGCCATTATCGACCTCATCGCCCTTCTTCACGCGGAGACGAGCGCCAAAGCCGGTGGTGTAAGACTTCGATTCGAGATCGTTGGTGACCGTGACTTCGTAGCGGCCCCCTAGATCCTTAATGTCGCTGACTTTGCCAGCGATTTCGCTGATGATGGCTTCGCCTTTCGGGTTCCGGGCCTCAACGAGTTCCTGAACACGCGGCAAACCTTGAGTAATATCGGTTCCGGCCATGCCTCCGGTGTGGAAGACCCGCATCGTGAGCTGAGTGCCCGGTTCGCCGATCGATTGAGCCGCCATGATGCCGACGGCTTCGCCCACGTCGACGAGTTTCCCCGTCGCCATGTTCTGGCCATAGCAGTGTTGGCAGACCCCATCTTTGGTCTGGCAGGTGAATAACGAACGGATTTCGACTTCTTTGATCCCGGCGTTCACGATGAGGTGCGCGGCATCCTCATTGATGAGGGTGTTGCCCGGAACGAGGATCGCACCGCTCTTCGGGTCGATGATGTCATGCATCGAGAAGCGGCCGACCAAACGGCTAAATAACGAGACGATTTCGGTGTCGCGCGAAGTATCGCGGATCGCCCGGACCTTGAATCCATGATCGCAGTGGCAATCTTCCTCGCGGACGATCACGTCTTGCGAAACATCGACGAGCCGGCGGGTTAAGTAGCCCGAGTCGGCGGTCTTAAGGGCCGTATCGGCGCCGCCTTTACGGGCACCGTGGGTGTTGATGAAGAATTCGGAGACCTTCATGCCTTCCCGGTAAGAGGAGACGATCGGAAGTTCGATTTCTTCGTTCTTCGGGTTCGCGACGAGGCCCTTCATCCCAATCAGCTGTTTGAAGTTATCGAGGTTACCACGGGCGCCCGAATCCGCCATGATGACGATCGGGTTCCGCTTATCGTCGGAGAGACGCTCCGCGACTTTCTTTTTGACGTCTTCGGTGACTTGGCTCCAAATCTTGACGACTTGGGTGTGACGTTCCTTATCGGAGAGCATACCTTTCCGGTAGAGAGCGTTGATCTTGTCGACCTTGACTTGGCCTTTTTCGACCTCTTCGTACTTGCCATCGACCGGGACGATGTCCGAGATGGCGATGGTGACGGAGGAAACGGTCGAATACTTGAAGCCTTGGTCCTTGATCTTATCGAGGACGGCGCTGGTCTTGGTGGTTCCATAATGTTTGAAAACCATGTCGATGATGGTGCCGAGGTCTTTCTTCTTGATCGGGTTCTTGAGCGGGAGCGAAGCGATATAAGCGGGGAGAGCATCCTCGTCTTCATCGAGCTTCTTGCCCTTAGCCCAATTCTCGAGATCTTGGTAATCGACGAACCAGCTGCCGATCGTTTTCATGTCTTCGGTCGGTTTATCGTTAATGTAGGGGAAATCATCGGGGAAGATGTTGTTGAAGATCACCTTGCCGACGGTGGTAATGAGATATTTGCCTTTGGCGGATTCCGGGATGGCCACGCCGAATTCCTTATGGATCGACTCGGCCCGGATCGCAATCCGGTTATGGAGCGAAGCTTGCTTCGTTTCATAGGCTTCCACCACTTCATCGACGTTGGCGAAAACCTTGCCTTCCACTTTCGAGAAGGACTCGTAGAGGTCGGCCTGATCGAGGTTGGCTTCTTTATTGACGCCATCCTTGGTCGAGAGATCGCGGTCATAAGCGGCCCGATCCTCGAAGTCTTTGGCCGATTCTTCGACGGTCAGATAGTAGTTGCCGAGCACCATGTCCTGCGAGGGGATGACGATCGGTTTGCCATCCTTCGGTCCTAAAATGTTGTTGCTGGCGAGCATGAGTTCGAGCGCTTCTTGCTGCGCGGCTTTGCCTAGCGGCACGTGGACGGCCATCTGGTCGCCATCGAAGTCGGCGTTGAAGCCAGGGCAGACGAGCGGGTGTAAGCGGATCGCACGGCCATCAACGAGTTTCGCCTGGAAGGCTTGAATGCCTAAGCGGTGAAGGGTCGGAGCGCGGTTCAGTAAGACCGGGTGCTGCGAAATGATGTCTTCGACGATATCGAAGACGACGGAATCGTAACGGTCGATGATCTTATCGGCCTGTTTATGGGCGGTGACGTAACCCTTCTTGATGAGGATCGCGGCGATGAAAGGACGGAGCAATTGGATCGCCATCTCGCGGGGTAAGCCGCATTGATACATCTTGAGATCCGGTCCGACCGCAATGACGGAACGGCCCGAATAGTCGACCCGTTTGCCAAGGAGGTTCTGACGGAACCGGCCCTGCTTGCCTTTTAGGCCAGAGCTAAGGGACTTTAACGGACGTCCCGCCGGCCCGACGACCGGTTTATTCCGGCGGCCATTATCGATCAAAGCATCGACCGCTTCCTGGAGCATCCGTTTCTCGTTCATGAGAATGACGTACGGGGCATTCATATCGATCAATTTCTTCAACCGCGTATTCCGGGAGATGACC
>MVZL01000022.1 GCA_002068375.1 Tenericutes bacterium ADurb.BinA155 | reverse complement strand
AAGTCCGGATGCGAGAAGCCACGAAGGAAGTTCCCCTGGAGAATTTAGTCTCGGGGGGCTTTTTTTATACCGATGGACTGGATGAGCATCGTCGCATTAGCGTGTTTCTTCTTGGTGCTTGTTTTCACCGTGAAGATCTATGGAGACTTCAATCCGCGCCCGAGTTTTAACCCGGTTCGTTTCATGGCCCGGGTCGCGATCTTCGGGGCGATGGCAACCTTACTTTATGTGGTGCCTGTCTTCCATTTCACCTTACCGTTTCTTCCCTCGTTCCTTGAATTCCATTTCGATGAAATCCCCGCCTTTATCTGCGGTTTTGCTTATGGCCCGTGGGCGGCGTTCTGCGTGATCGCGATCAAGACGATCATCAAGCTTCCCTTCACCTCCACCATGATGGTGGGGGAGCTAACCGATCTCGTCCTTTCTACCTTTTACGTCATTCCGGCGGTTCTGATTTATGGCAAAGTCCGTAACCTCAAAGGGGTGGCCTTGGCCTTTGGCATTTCGGCCTTCATCCAACTCGTGATGTCGATGGTCCTTAACGTCTACGTTTTGATTCCTTTCTATATTTACATGATGGGCTTCTCGGAATCGGGTCTGCTCTACGTGGTCCACCAGGCGATCCCGGCGATCACGGATATGAAGTGGTCCTACGCCTTATTAGGAGTCTTGCCCTTCAACGCCCTCAAGGACGCGATGGTGATCATCGTGACTTTCCTCATTTATCGCAGCATTCACGTTTGGCTCCATTGGGACGGATCAAAGCAAAAGAAAAAGGCCGATTAAATCGGCCTTTTTTGTTGGTTGTAATCGGGAGCCTTATTTGGCTTCAATCGCACCGACCGGGCAGTTCTTGACCGCTTCTTCGACGCTGGCATCATCCGAGGCACCCGCAATCGCTTGAGCCTTGCCGTCATCTCCGAACTCGAAGACTGCCGGAACGCTTCCGACGCAAAGGCCACAGCCAATGCAAACATCTTTGTTGACAGAAACTTTCTTTGCCATAATTTTCCCCTCCAGGGTAACGATGCAATTATAAGGACTCGAGACCGAGAGTGCAATTCCCCTAATTGCAGGTTGTTTTTCTTCTTTTGCCTTTGGCAATTCCAATTTGCACCCTCAATGGGGTACAATATCGGACGTTAAGTATGGAAACCCGCAAAGAGAGATTCAGCAAGTATCGGGAGCAGATCAAACTCACCCCGGATGACCAGTTCCCCTCTTCCCCTCGCACGTCAGGGCTCGATTCCGCCGACATCGACTTATTATCGAGCGTCGACAAACCCGCCCAAGCGATTTCGTATGGTTCCTTGCTTCAGCCACTCGAAGCCCGGCTTGATACCCCCAAAGGGAAGCTCACCTCGCCTTACGAGAGCTATTTGAAGTCGAAGCGGACCGGCTGGATCATCAAACTCAGCCTTTTTGGGATCGCTTTGGCCGCGATGATCGTCTGGTATTTCATGATTCAAAGGAGCGCATGACTATGGACAAGCTTATTTCCGTCGCAATCGATGGCCCCGCGGCAGCGGGCAAATCGACCGTCGCTAAAAAAGTCGCCTCAATTTTAGGCTTTACTTATATCGATACCGGGGCGATGTATCGGGCTTTCACCAACGCCGTCATTAAGAAAGGCTATGACCCGAAGAACGAGGCCTTATCCTGCTCCTTAATCCCGGGCATGGATATCGAACTGAAAGAAGATGGCCGGGTTATTTGCAATGGCGAGGACGTGACCAAAGTCATTCGGGAACCCCTTGTTTCCGGCAACGTCAGCTATATCGCTTCTTATAAAGGAATTCGGCTTGCCCTCGTGGAGATGCAGCGGAAAATGGCCGCCAGCAAATCGGTGGTGATGGATGGCCGCGATATCGGAACCTATGTCTTACCGAATGCGAACGTCAAAATCTATCAGATCGCCAGCGTTGAGACCAGAGCCGTCCGCCGCTACGAAGAAAATTTGGCCAA
Source organism: Tenericutes bacterium ADurb.BinA155 (assembly GCA_002068375.1). The sequence goes on along the minus strand of MVZL01000022.1, from coordinate 9,266 downwards.
AGGGATCCCGACCACCCTCGAAGAAGTGGCGGAAGATGTTCGGAAACGCGACTATATCGATTCGCACCGCGAGTTCGCCCCATTAAAGCCGGCCGTGGATTCTGTCCTCATTGATACGTCCTATATGTCGGTCGACCAAGCGGTCGATGCCGTCCTTAAAGTGATTCACGATAAGACGGGATTGGAGATCCCATGTCACTAGGCCTCGTCGCCCTCGTTGGGGCTCCTAACGTTGGCAAATCGACGATTTTCAATCGTTTTGTCGGCGAGCGGAAATCCATCATCGAAGATACTCCGGGGGTCACCCGCGACCGGATTTACGGCACCGCGACCTGGCTCACTAAAACTTTCCGCGTGGTCGATACTGGCGGAATCGAAATAAAGAACAAGCCTTTCCAAACCCAAATTCGGGCCCAAGTTGAAATGGCGATCGATGAAGCCGACCTCATCGTTTTCATCGTCGATGGCAAGAATGGCCTCACCGGCGATGATGAAGCGGTGGCGAAACTCCTCTACAAGTCCAATAAACCCGTTATCATCGCGGTCAATAAAATCGATAACATCGAGCATATCGGAAATCTCAGCGATTTCTACGCGCTCGGCTTAGGCGATCCTTTACCGATTTCGGGAGCCCATGGCATCGGAATCGGCGACCTTCTCGATAAGATCATCGCGATGCTTCCGCAAAAGGATGAACCCGATTATGGCAACGCCGTCACCTTCTGCCTCATCGGGCGGCCTAACGTCGGCAAGAGTTCTTTGACCAACCGTATTCTCGGCCAAGAACGGGTCATCGTTGATCCGACTCCGGGGACCACCCGCGACTCGATCGATACTCCTTTTAGCAAAGATGGCCGAAACTACGTGATCATTGATACCGCTGGCTTGGTGAAAAAAGGCAAAATCTACGAAGCCATCGATAAATATGCAGCGTTACGAGCTTTAGCCGCGATCGACCGGAGCCAAGTCGCTTTGCTCGTGATTGATGCCTCGGTTGGCATCATCGATCAGGACCGCCATGTCGTTGGCTATGCCCTCGATAGCAAAAAAGCGATCGTGGTCCTCGTGAATAAATGGGATCTCCATGGGAAAGGCGAAACCCAAGAGGATTTCACCAAGAAGATCCAAGAACGCTTTAAGTTCCTCGATTACGCCAAAGTCATCTTTGTCTCGGCGAAAGACGGGACGGGGATCGACAAGATCTATCCGGCGATCGCCGAAGCCTACGATTCCTTTAACCGTCGGATTCCGACCAGCGTCCTCAACAAGATCGTCCTTGATGCCCAGTCGATCAACCCGACCCCGGATTTCAACCATGGTCGCCTCAAGATCGTCTACAGTTCGGAAGTCGCGGTTAATCCCCCGACCTTTGTGATGTTCTGCAATAACCCGAGCTACGCTCACTTCAGCTACACCCGTTACCTCGAAAACCGGCTCCGTGAATCGTTTGACTTCGCCGGTTCCCCCATCAACATCATTTATCGGGAAAGGAAATAAGCATCATGAAAACCGCGATCATCGGAAGTGGCTCTTGGGGCAGCGCCCTCGGGGAGCTCCTCGTCGAAAACGGCCATGAAACCATCATCTACGGCCGCGACCCCGCTCAGATCGAAGACCTGAACCGGAACCACAAGAACAGCCGTTATTTTCCGGAGGATATTTCCTTCGATAAAGCACTCACGGGTACCACGGATTTAGCAAAAGCCCTCGAAGGGAAAGACTTCATTGTCATTTCGGTTCCTTCCGAAGCGATCCGGCCGGTTCTTCAACAAATTAAACCGCTCCTCAAGAATTCGCCGATCTTTGTGAATACCGCGAAGGGCTTTGACCTGAAGACGAGAAAACGCCTTAGCGAAGTCTATCGCGAGATCCTTGGTTCCAAGATGAAAGCCCTCGTCTCTTTGATTGGGCCTTCGTTATCGATCGAAGTCGCCCGGCGGCAACTCACCTGCGTTTCCGCGGTCTCTTTGGACCCCGAAGCGGCCAAAGTCGTTGCGCAATCCTTCTCCAATCACTATTTCCGGGTCTACACCGGTAGCGATGAGATCGGTTCGGAAATCGGGGTGGCGATGAAGAACCCGATCGCGATTTGCTCCGGCATCTTAAAGGGCTTAGGCTATGGCGACAATGCCCGAGCGGCCTTAATGACCCGGGGGCTCCACGAGATGGCGACGTTTGGAATTCATTTCGGCGCGAAACCCGAAACTTATTTGGGCCTCACCGGCCTAGGCGACCTCGATGTAACGACGTCTTCCCTAGAATCCCGGAACTTCCGGGCCGGTTTAGAGATCGGAAAAGCCGATGGAATGCAAACCTATGCGAAGGCCTTCGCCGGGATCACGGTCGAAGGAGTCTTAGCTTGCAAACTCATCCACGAAATCTCCCAAAGAGAAAAACTCTCAACTCCGATTATCGACGCGCTTTATAGCGTTCTCTATGAGAAAGCAAAACCTTCGGAAATGGCCCTTTCTTTGATGCAACGACCCCTAAAAGACGAAACAGATTGACATTTTACAATTTCAAAAAGCAAAAACCTCGATACGATGGGATTTTGTCAATTTTGAGCTTCTGGTATTATTATTCTAAGTATACTTATTTAAAAATAAGCGAACCGATTAGAGATTATCGTGCTTTTGTCAATCTTTCTTCGATTTTGACACTTGTCTAGGCTTCCAATTCGGAAAAAAGTTGCAAAAGCCTAGATACCATGCTAATTTGTAGTTACCAATTTAGCAAAGGAGGACATTGTTCCATGAACAAAGCTGAATTAGTTCTTGCCGTTGCCGAAAAAGCTGAAGTCTCAAAGAGAGACGCCGAAGCGGTTGTTGATGCCGTTGTCGAAGAGATCGAAAAGGCTCTCGTCAAAGGCGAGGATGTCAAGATCTCCGGATTTGGCATTTTCGAGAAGAAGGCTCGTGCGGCCCGTGAGGGAACCAACCCTGCTACTCAACAGAAGATTAAAATCCCTGCGAGCAATGGTGTTGCCTTCAAAGCCAGCAAAGCTCTCAAAGAGAAGCTTAACTAAGCTTAGCGCTTAGAAAAAAGAATCTCAAAAGCCCCGATTCGTCGGGGCTTTTCTTTTGCCCAAGACAAAGTATGGTAAACTAATCCTATGCGGGATCCCCTTTTTAACAAATACGCCGCGATCTACCAGGCCCATGGCTATCTTCTTTATATGGTTGGCGGGACTTCGCGCGACTATCTTTTAGGGATTCCCTACGCCGATTACGATTTCGTGACCGACGCCACCCCCGCCGAGGAAAAAGCCTTCCTTCCGCAGGCTCAATATCGCTTTGCGAAATTCGGTTCGATCAAAGTGATGGAGGGGTCGAACGAAATTGATATCACCACCTTCCGGAAAGAAGGGGCTTATCTTGATCACCGTCATCCCGACTCCATCACGTTCATCAAAGATCCGAAAGAAGACTATTTGAGGCGGGACTTCACGATCAACGCCCTCTATATCACTCCCGAGGATGAGGTTTTGGATTATTGCGGGGGCCAAAAGGACCTCAAAGCGGGCCTCATCCGTTTTATCGGCGACCCCGAAACCCGGATCGAAGAAGATCCCTTACGGATTCTGCGGGCGGAGCGTTTCGCCAAAAGATTGGGCTTCTCAATTGAACCCAAAAGCAAAGCCGCCATCGAAAAACTGCGGCCGCTTCTTTCCACCCTCAACCCCGAAAAAGTGAAGATGGAACTCCTTAAAGAGCCCAAGTAAGGTACAATAACGTCATGTCAGCGACCCAGGATTCGATTCAAGCGGTGGATTTCCGCTACATCTTACTTGACGACTACAAGAAACTCGGAATCTCCGAAGAAGAGCTTTCGGTCATCATGATGGTCGACCATCTTTTAAGACGGGGCAACGATCTGGTGACGGCCGATTTGCTTTCGCTCAAGATGAACTACAAGACCGCCGCGATCGATGCGATCTTGGTTTCGCTCGTGAAAAAAGGCCTGCTCGAATACGAAGTGAGCCCGGATAAGCCCGGGATGCGAACCTCCTTGGAACCCCTCAAGAAAAAACTCTACAAGCAATTTGAGCTCGATTTAGCGAAGGACCGGGCCAATCTCCTTTCGGCGGAGCGAGCCGAAACCTTGAATCGCCTCTATGCCTATTTTGAGAAACGGATGAATCGGACCCTTTCCCCGATCGAACTCGATACGATTTCTTCGTGGCTTGACGATAACTATGGCGAAACCGCGATCAAAGACGCCTTAGAGGACGCTCTCTCCGCCGGCAAAAGAACCATGAAGTCGATCGATAAGATCTTGCGGAGCGGCCGCGCCCGCGAAGACGTGGCGAAAGAAGGCTACACCGCCGTGAACGACAAGTGGAGCAAAGACATCGAAAAAACCATCGAGATCGCCAAGACGAAATGGGTGGATGACGATGACAAAAAATGAAGCGGTCCTTTCCTTTCTTGACGCAAACTTCGCCGATGCCAAATGCGCGCTTCATTTCCATAATCCTTTTGAGTGCTTAATCGCGGTCTCCTTATCCGCTCAGACCAACGATAAATCGGTTAATCAAGTCACGCCTGCCCTCTTTTTGGCTTACCCCGATCCCTTTGCTTTAGCGAAAGCCTCGGTGAAAGAAGTGGAGCCTTATATCGAGAGCCTTGGCCTCTATCACAACAAAGCGAAGAACATCGTGAATCTCGCGAACGCCCTTGTGAACCAATTCGATAACGCGGTCCCCCTCAAAAAAGAAGATCTTTTGAGTTTGCCTGGCGTCGGAATCAAAACCGCCAATGTGGTGCTCGCGGAGTGCGCCGGCGTTCCCGCAATCGCCGTCGATACCCATGTTAATCGCGTCGCGGTTCGCTTAGGCTACGCTAAGAAAAGCGATGAGCCTTTTACCGTCGAAAAGAAACTTGAAAAGCAATTCGATCCGAAGGATTACATCAAACTCCATCACCAAATCATCGCGTTTGGCCGCGCGATCTGCCATAGCCAAAAGCCCGAGTGCGCACGCTGCGGGCTGCACGAACATTGCCTCTATTTCAAAAAGTGTGCTTTAACGACCGATAAATAATCGTACCGGGGGTTATAACCTTCGGTGACTTTGTAGCCTTTGGTGATGATATCTTTCATCGGGATGCTTGAACGCGGCTTCGCCGTATAGAATTCGATCACGTCTTTCGCGGGGAGGATATACGTTTCCCCTAAGGCGTAGCAATTGATGATGAAGAAAGCGATGCCCCCATGCTGGAGGACCCGTTTTAAGTGATCGATCTGCTGCTGCGGGATGTTATGGAGAGGGAAAGAAGTCTTCGATTGGGTCGATTTGGCCTCGAAGTCGAGGTAGTGGCCCTGATAGACTCCGTTATAGTCGGTGGTGGATTGGGTCTCAAAATACGCCTGAGTGATTTTGGCGCCATGGGTGTAGTCGACTTTGACCACGTTGATCGGGGTGGGACGCTTGGTCACCAAACAAAGATCGTGCTCCAAATAATAGGCATTCGATTCATTGATGTCCGCTTCAAAGCCCATGCCGCGATTGGCGGCACTATGACCGAGCCGGAGCTTGCTCTTCTTAACTTTCTTGGCTTCCGGTAACGGTTTAATACCTTTCGGATAATGGATCGTCATTTGAGGGATTCTTTGATTTCCTTTTCGTAATCGTCCGGGGTGACGGTTTCGCCTTTATTGAGCTTCTGAAGCACCCGAATGACCGGGACAGGGAAATGGGTCATCTTGGCTAAGACTTTCTTATATTCGCCTTCGACGATCTCGGGGTGGGCCAAGAACGCTTTATAGAGGTCGATCAGGTTATAGGCATCGGCCAAGGCGTCATGGGCTTTGCCTTCAAAGGGGACATTGAAGACTTTGAGATAGTTGGTAAGCGAAAGCGAATTGCCATGATCGTCCTTGATGTAACGGGCGATGAATTCGCTTAAATCGAACGCATTATGGGTGACATAGCGGGCTTCTTCTCTCGAGGAATCCATATTGTTATCGGCGCTTTGCATGATGATCCGAAGGTCATGGGAACCAAAGGTTACGTAGACGCATTTGCCCCAATCTTTGCCGACGTATTTGCGGAAACCTTGCTGAATCACGCGGAAGGGGACTCCGTCTTTTTTGATTTTCTCATCGGTGATTCCGGTGAGATCGGTCACAACCCGGCCGACTTTGGCCTTTGCCTTCACGTAGGAGGTATAACCGTCGAAGACTTTCTTCACGGTTAAATCTTTGTTGAGATAGACCTTATAGGCCCCGATCTCAATCATCTCATGGCTGAACTGGGTGCCTTCCAAATCCAAGAAAATGAGGCAATCGTGCCCGCGAAGTTCTTTTTCTAACGCCTTCATAATTTCTTATTATAGCGGTTCTTGCTTTCTTGAGTGGGAATATTTCTTCCCAACTTCGTTGAAGTGCTCACCCTACTTCGATATAATCGAAGAGGTATTTTTTATGAACGAGAATTTCAACCTCACCCGCGACAAGATCCTGACGAAAAAGTTCACCCCGAACGTCAAGGGCTATAGCCCCGACGAAGTGGATGACTTCCTCGATCTCATCATCGCGGACTATGCGGCGTTTGATCGTTACATGAAAGAATCCAAAAGCTACATCGAAGAGCTGGAACTGGGCATGAACAAACTCAAGGCTCAGAACCACCAACTCGACATCGAAAACGGACAAATGAAAACCCGCTTATCTGGAATTAAGGACACCGATCAGGTCACTTCCAGCAACATCGATCTCATTCAACGGATCAACGCGCTCGAAAAGGAACTCTACAAGCGCGGAGTCGATCCTTCGAAGATCAAATAAAAGAGAACTCCGACCCGGACGATTGCTGCCACCTCGAGTGGTAGAGGAAAGTCCATGCTCGCACATCCTGTGATGGGTGTAGTGATTGCGCTAGGGGAAGAAATAACCCTAGGTACGCGGGAGCGCGTAACGGCGGCCGATGATCCCTCGTGGATCAAAGACCCCAAGGTGCCACAGAGACGAGCTTGCTAGCGATAGCAAGATGCAACGCGGCAAACCCCACAAGCGAGAAACCCAAATTTGGTAGGGGAAGCGCCCAAGGTGAATCGAAACTTAGGGAGCCAGCTTCGGCTGAGATAAATTGTCGTCCTCGACATAACATGGCTTATAGGGTCGGATACTCACTCAGTTATCCAAGAAAGAAGGGAACGTTATGAACATCCCCACGAAAATCACAACGGCGCGCATCGTTTTGATTGTTGGCCTTTTGATTGCCCTCTTCGTGATTTCGCTCATTCCGAATTTTGCGGCCCCGATGGTTGGGAACACCCCGATCAATTGGGTCTCCTTAAGCGCCTGCATCGTCTTCATCATCGCCGCTTCGACCGATTATCTCGACGGTCACCTCGCCCGGAAATGGCATCAGGTCACCGACCTTGGAAAGTTCCTCGATCCGATCGCCGACAAGCTCTTAGTGAATTCGATGCTGATCTATTTCGCGGTCCCCGCGGCTTACCTCAGCGGCCAAAACACGTACATCCCGGTCTTCTGCGTGATCGTGATGATCGCCCGGGACCTCGTGGTCGATGCCCTTCGTCTCATCGCCGTCCAAAAGAACCAAGTGATCGCCGCCAACATCTTCGGCAAGATGAAGACCGTCTTCCAGATGGTTGCGATTCCGGCGGTGATGCTGAACGATTGGCCTTTCTCCTATTTTGATTCCAATTGGGGAGCGTGGCGGATTTCATTGATCCTGGTCTATTTAGCGACCGCGATGTCGTTAATCTCCGGCATCATCTATGTCATTCAAAACCGCAAGGTCCTCGTTGAGGCAAAGCATGAGTAAATCCCTTGCCCCTGAACTTTTGGCTGAGCTTACGGAGCAAGGCTTCACCCTCGGTTCCGTTGAATCCCTCACGGCCGGACTTTTCGGGGCTCGCTTTTGCGAAGTCCCGGGTGCGTCCAAAGCCTACCTGGGTGGTCTCATCACCTATGACCCGAAAGAAAAGATTGCTTTAGCCCATGTCCCCGCCAAGACGATCGCACAGTATGGCGTCGTCTCCACCGAAGTCGCGAAAGCGATGGCGGAAGGGGGCTCAAGAGCTCTTCAAGTCGACCTCTGCGTTGCCGTGACGGGCAATGCGGGACCGACGACTTGCCCCGGCTACGCCAAAGTCGGCGACGTCGATATCGGCATCGCCTTCAAAAATCGGACCTACACCTTCCCGTGCCACTTCGAGGGAACGCGAAACGAGATTCGCGAACAAGCGGTGGAAGTCATGATGGATTCGTGCCTATTCGTTTTACGGGGGCCGAAGAATTAAAGATTATCGGTCCAAATTGCGTTTTGAAGGCTATTAATAATTAGGAGGCCAAAAAACTATGGCTGAAAAAGTTGATACGGCAAAGTCGAAAGCGCTTGATGAGGCCATCAAGAGCATTGAAAAAGCCTATGGCAAAGGCGCGGTCATGCGCTTAGGCGAACGCCCGCACGTGGACGTTGATACCATTTCGAGCGGATCGATCTTACTCGATGAAGCGTTAGGAGTCGGCGGTTATCCGAAAGGCCGGATCATCGAAATCTATGGACCGGAATCCTCGGGCAAAACCACTTTGGCCCTCCATGCGATCGCCGAAGCCCAGAAGAAGGGCGGTCGGGCCGCTTTCGTCGACGCCGAACACGCGATCGACCCGGAATACGCCGCGAAGCTCGGCGTCAATATTGATGATTTGATCCTCTCGCAACCGGATTCGGGCGAACAAGCCCTCGAAATCGTCGAGATGCTCGCTCAATCGGGTGCGATCGATATTATCATCGTCGACTCGGTGGCGGCCCTTGTCCCGCAAGCCGAACTCGATGGCGTGATGGCCGATAACCAAGTCGGCTTACAAGCCCGCTTGATGTCGAAGGCGATGCGCAAACTCGCCGGCATCCTCAATAAGACGGGATGCGTCGTGATCTTCATCAACCAGCTCCGTGAAAAAGTGGGCATTGTCTATGGCAACCCCGAAGTCACGACCGGTGGTCGGGCCTTAAAGTTCTACGCGACGATCCGGATTGATATCCGTCGGGCCGAAGCGATCAAGTCGGGTTCCGATATCATCGGCAACACCGTCAAGATCAAAGTCGTGAAGAATAAGGTCGCACCTCCGTTTAAGAGCTGCATCCTCGATATGATTTATGGTCATGGTATCTCCCGCGATGGCGAGATCCTCGATCTCGGCGAGCAAGAGGGCTTTCTCCAGAAGACCGGCAACTGGTACGAGATCAATGGCGAGAAGATCGGCAACGGCCGCGAAGCCGCCAAGATGTATCTCCA
>MVZL01000021.1 GCA_002068375.1 Tenericutes bacterium ADurb.BinA155 | reverse complement strand
CCACATACTCCCGGAGCAAAGCATCCGACATTTTCCGGGGCAGCAAATCGCGTTTGTTGGCGATCACGAGGACGTTGAGGCCTTCGATCGCTTGGGTGATGCTCATGATGAAAGAAGCTTCGAAGGAGAAAAGATCGACCACGTAGACGATCGTGGCATCCGAAGCCTGGGCATCTTTTAACATCGAAAGAAATTGGGGATCGACACTCGGTTCCCGCGGAGCGATGTTGTAGCGTTGATCTTTCCAGCACTTTTCGCAGAACAAGACGGTCGAATTCGAAGATTCCAGTAAGGCTTTATCGACGAAGCCCGGCTTTTTCGGGTCATCGCTTTGTAAGATCGTGCCGCAATTGTAGCAGCGACGGACGACATTGAGTTGGCTCATAGCATGTTCCTCCAATAAGGGACGATTCGATGGATCAGTATCTTATAGCGCGTTCTTTTCTCGAAACAGCGATTGCACCTTGTCCAGGGGGGATCGCTCTTCCGGGAGATCGGGGCGACGAGCAAGGTCCGTAAACCGGCCCCATTGCCCGCCAAGATATCGGTCATGAGCTGGTCACCAACGAGGAGAACCTCGTCGGGCTTCAGCCCTTCGGATTTAATGAAGCGTTTCAGCCGTCCGGCCAAAGGCTTCATCATCCAGCAAACGGCGCGGCAGCCGAGGGATTGAGCATAAATGCGAACCCGACGACCGGTGTTGTTACTCACGATGATCATTTGGATCCCTTGCTCTGAAAAGAAACGTTTGAGGGCGAAAACGCGTTCCGACGGGAACGGGTGATCGTAAGAATCCAAGGTGTTATCGAGGTCGCAAAGCACCGCTTTGATGTGGAATTTCTGATAGAAGGCTGCGCTCACTTCGAATAGGCTATCCGCATAGGCGAAGGGCACGATCCTTTTTATCATATAGATATGATAATCGAAACCGAACATTTGCGATAGTAGGCAGTTTCTTCATAAGAAGAAAAACCGTCTTTTTGTAAAGGCGGCTTTTTTGGCATAACGCTCGGATTGAATCGGATAATTTCAAAACTAGAGAACTACTTGTTATCTACTAAATTGCTAGACCTTATTACTAAAGTAATAATATTACTTCTTCGGATCGTCATCGAAATCATCGCCGAAGATCGAAATCTGCTCGAACTTCTGTGAAGGTTCGTTGTCTTCGCTGGCTTTAGAAGCCGCCGGGGCTTCCGGAGCCTTGCTTTCAGCTGGGGCCACCATATTATCTTTAGGAAGAACAGCTTCATCACTAGCGGATGCCGCTACATTAACCGGAGCAGCCACCGCGGGAGCCGGATAGGCCTTGATCGTGTCGTCGATCAAATCCGAATCGGCCCGATGAACGTAGGCAATCATGTTCTTTCTTAAGATTTTGTCGTCTTTTTTGGCATAACGCTCCATCGGAGTGAGGTAGAGATCGGGCCAGCTGATCGTGAACGAAGACCCGTCTTGGAGAGTCGTCACATAGCTAATCGGGAGGGCGCGGTCAAAGGGCTTCGCCATAAATAGGACGTTTTCGATGTCGCTCTTAAAGGTCGGAACGATCAACGCCGGTTTATCGAGCCGATCGGTCTTTTCGATATGATCCATATCAAAGACGCGGGTGGCGCCACCATCGGTCAGCATCAAGACCTTGCCCCGTTCGCCCGGAGCAAAGGAAAGCATGGCGGCAACTTCTTTTCCGCCGAACTTGGCGGCTTTGAAGCCTCCACTCTTCGTAGTCGAAGGTTCCAAGAGATTCTCGTTGTAGAAAATCCCATAACCGACCGCGGAAATTAAGAAGAGATTGCTATTGCCGGTCGTGACGCAAGCATCCACGACTTCGTCATCGCTGAGAATCCTCATCGCGGTGATGGGGCGGCCATAACGGACGACTTGGAAATCGCTGAGGCGGACCCGCTTGATTTGGGCTTTCTTGGTCACGATGGCGATGAAAAGATCCTGACGGAAATCCCGGACGGCAAACCCGCGAACGATCTTCTCGTCGGGGCTTAAGGAAATCGCATAGTTAACATGGATGCCTTCATCGAGCCATTTGTTGGTTTTGATGAGATGGACCGGGATATAAAGGTAATTTCCCTTATTGGTGAAAAGAAGCATGAAATCAGTGGTCAAGCATTGGCCTGAATAGATCAGGGTATCGCCAGACTTTAAGCCTGGAGCGGCCCCATTAGCCCCGTTGCTGCCTTTCCAGGAAGCAATCGAGGAACGCTTGACGTAGCCATCGCGGGAAACCGCGACCATGACGTCTTCTTTCGCGACCAGATCCCGCTTATCGATGTTCCGAAGTTCCGGATGATCCTCTTCGATCGCGGTCCGGCGGTTATCGCCATATTGCTTGGCGATGTTCTTGAGGTCATTCACGATGACTTCGTTCAGTTTTTCTTTGTCGCCGAGGATGCCATTTAAGGACGAAATCTCCGCTTCAAGGGCGGCTTTTTCGTTCATGAGGGTCGTGATATCGGTATGGCTCAATTTATAGAGAGGCATCATCACGATCGCTTCGCTTTGATCGGGGGTAAAGCCAAACTTTGTCTCGAGGTTGGTCTTGGAATCGGCTTTATCGGCCGAGTGGCGGATCACGTCGACGACTTCATTGATAATCGAACTGGCTTTGATCAAGCCATTCACGATCGAAAGACGCGCGTTATCGCGGTTTAAATCGAAATGGCACCGTCGGGTGATCACCGAGACTTGGTGGGCGATATAAGTGTCGCAATAGCTGAGAAGATCAAGGGTTTTCGGCCGGCCATCGACGATCGCGACCATGTTGGCGCTATAGGAGCTCCGAAGCTGAGTCTTGCTCATAAGGTAAGCCAAAATCGCTTCGGGTTTCGCATCATCTTTTAAGTCGACCGCGATCCGTAAACCTGTTTTATCGGTCTCATCGCGGACTTCGTCAATTCCGGCGATCGTCTTGTCGTGACGGATCTGGTCGATTTGGCGAACCAAATCGGATTTAATGACCCCATAGGGGATTTCCGATACGATGATTTGCTTATAACCATCGGGATTATCGACGATTTCCGCTTTGGAGGCGACATCGATCCGGCCGCGACCGGTCGTATAGATATCATGGAGACCTTGCGACTCGTAAATGATGCCGCCGGTCGGGAAATCCGGTCCCGGAATAAAGGCGGTGAGTTTCGAAATATCGCAGGTCGGATGGTTGATTCGATAGATGACGGCGCTGGTGACTTCGCGGAGGTTATGGGGCGGGATTTCGGTGGCAAGACCGACTGCAATGCCTTCGGCGCCATTCACAAGTAAGTTCGGGAAACGAGCCGGTAAAACCGAGGGTTCGAAGTCGGTATCGTCGAAAGTAAGGTCCATGTCGACCGTATCTTTATCAATGTCGCGGACGAGTTCTTGCGAAACCGCGGCAAGACGAGCTTCGGTATAACGGTAAGCGGCCGGACCATCGCCATCCATGGAGCCGTTATTTCCTTGGAAATCCACTAAGGGGAGCCGGACCCGCCAATTCTGGGACATCCGAACGAGGGCATCGTAAATCGAGGAGTCGCCGTGCGGGTGGTATTTGCCCATGACTTCGCCGACGATGTGAGCACATTTCTTCGTAGGTTTATCGATGGTATTCCCGGTTTGATACATCGCGAAAATAATGCGGCGTTGCACCGGCTTCATTCCATCGCGAGCATCGGGGATCGCCCGATCCTGAATGACGTCTTTGGCGTAGATGCCAAAGCGATCACCCATCAGCTCATCCATGGCCTCGTGGTGAATGTCTTCAACGATTACTGGTTCTTGTTTTTCTTTGCGGGCCATCGTTACTTTTTGACCTCTTTGATGAAGGTATCTTCAACGTTAAACGAGATGTTTTCCTCAATCCAATCGCGGCGTAAGGACGGATCTTGCCCCATCAAAACCCCAATCCGTTTCTCGACGACCAAAGGATCATCGATATGGACCTGAAGGAGCTGGCGGGTCTTTTTATTCATCGTGGTGATAGCGAGCTGATCGGCGTTCATTTCGCCCAAGCCTTTGTAGCGGTTAATCCCATAGCCGGCTCCGATTTTAACCTTGGCGTCTTCGAGAGATTTGTCGTCCCAAGCATAAATAAACTTATGCGCGGGGTCGCTCTTTTTATAAACACGGTAAAGCGGCGGGCAAGCAATGTAGACCATCCCATGGGTGATCAAAGGCTTCATGTAGTTGTAGAAGAAAGTTAAAAGCAAAATCTGAATATGGGCGCCATCGGTATCAGCATCGGTCATGATGATGATCTTGCCATAATGGGAATCTTCCACATCGAAATCGGCACCAACTCCCGCACCAATCGTCTGAATAATCGTGGAGAATTCGACGTTTTGAAGCATCCGTTCCATCGTCACGGAGTCGGTGTTCAAAGGTTTGCCTCGTAAGGGCAAAATCGCTTGATGCAGCCGATCCCGGCCGGTTTTCGCGGAGCCACCGGCGGAATCGCCCTCGACGATGAAGAGCTCATTGTTGGGGTAATCTTTCGACTGGGCCGAGGCTAATTTATCCGAAATAACGGCATCGACTTTGCTCTTTTTGTTGCCACGGGCGGCCTCTTTGGCCTTCCGAGCGGCTTCACGGGCCTCGCGAGAGGCGCTGCATTTCCGAATCAAATCAATCGCGAATTCCTTATGTTCGGCCAAATAGTGGACAAGGTTATCGTAGATGAAACCATTGACGGCACCGGTCGCTTCGGGGGTTCCGAGTTTGCCTTTGGTCTGGCCTTCGTATTCGAGCCGGTCTTCGGGGATCTTCACCGAAATAATGCCGGTCAAACCCTCCCGAATATCGGAACCATCGATCTTTTCGGTCTCTTTGATGATCTCGTTTTGGACGGCCCAGTCATTGACAGCCCGCGTAATGCCGAGCTTAAATCCTGCTTCATGGGTACCCCCATCGGCGGTCCGAACCGAGTTCGCGTAAGAAAGAATGTTTTCGTTATAGTCCAGATTGCACCACTGCAAGGCTGCTTCCATCTTGATTCCGTCGGTCTCACCTTCGAAATCGATGACTTCGCCGATCGGGGATTTGTTCTGGCAAAGGGTGGAAACATACTCACGGAGGCCGTTTTCGTAATAGAGTTCCTTTTCCATTCCGGTCCGCTCATCTTTCAAGATAAAGTGGACTTTCTTCAGAAGGAACGCCTCTTCTTGGAGGTGGTTATAGATCGTATCCCACTTAAACTCGACGGTTGAGAAGATGGTCGGATCCGGTTTGAAGCGGACCAAAGTGCCATGTTTATTGGTTTTTCCGATCACTTTGAGAGGCTGGGCCAATTTGCCGCCATGTTCAAATCGGATGTTATAAATGAGGCCTTCGCGGAAGACCGTGATATCAATCCACTCGGAAAGCGCATTAGTTACGGTGGCGCCGACACCATGAAGACCAGCCGAAGTCGAGTAGACTTTGCTATTGAATTTGCCGCCGCTATGGAGGGTGGAGAAAACCAACTGAACCGCTGGCATTTTGGAGTCATGATGAATATCAACCGGGATGCCACGGCCTTCGTCTTCGACGGAAATACTCCCGTCTTTTCTAATGATTACCGTGATTTTATCACCGAAACCATTCACGGCTTCATCAACGCCGTTATCGACGATTTCCCATACCAAATGATGAAGCCCAGTCGCGTTGGTTGAACCAATGTACATGCCAGGCCGTTTACGAACACCTTCGAGCTCGGTTAAGAGTTCAATGTCCTTCGAGGTATATTCCTTTTCGGCTTTTTCAATATCGACCATTTTTATGTCAGTCTTTTAGACTGCGGTCTATTATACCGCATCAAAAGTTGGAAAATCACGCTTGAAAATTCCATAATAGAGCAGCTATAGTAAAGGCCAAAGATGAATATTTACGTAGTAAATATAGTTACCGCATTCGCCTGTTTTCTCGTTGGATACTTTTTTGGTGCGATTCCAAACGGGGTTCTGATCGGGAAGATCTTTTTCCATAAAGACCCCCGCGATTACGGATCGGGAAATTCGGGTGGAACCAATACCGGACGGGTCTTCGGAAAGAAGGTTGGCTTCATCTGCATCGCCCTCGACATGATCAAAGCCATCATTCCGGTTTATGCCGCTTGGGCGATCCTCACTTTCACTTCGCTTCACGGTTACTACAACCAATGGGGCCAAGATTTGACCCCGCTATATTACTGGCTGTCTGGTTTAGGAGCGGCGATTGGACATTGCTGGCCGATCTACGTTCACTTCAAAGGGGGAAAAGCAGTCGCTTGTTACATGGGCTTATGCACTTTAACGAGTTGGCTCGGTTTCCTCTTTGGCTTTTTCTATCTTGGAACCTTAGCCATGAAGAAAATGGTCTCTCTTGCATCCATCATCGGCGGCTTCTTTGAACTGGCCCTTGCCTGGACGCTTTACTTCGTGAATTTAGCGACCGGATTCGACATCACATTTTTCATGCTCACCTTCGCCCTCAAAGGCCAGAGTTTAACCTGGGGCTTATGGTACGCCATTGTGATGACGATTATTTATGTCATTCTCGTGGTTCGTCACCACGCGAACATTCAAAGATTAAAGGCTGGAAAAGAAAGCAAGATTACTTGGATAAAGTAATTTATTAGTAGTTTTCTGGTTTTCATAAAAAGAGGGGGATAATTCCCCTTTTTTCATCGTTATAGCAATTTTTAACTGATATTTCCTTATTTTTAGATTGACTTTAAAACGGGTCATTTTTTGAGCAAACCCCATTACTCGTTCAAAGTCGATTAACTCTATTTTTGAATTCTCCCGACCCCTACTGCTACCAAGTTTTTTCCTTTGATCGTTTGGATTCATTTCAACTCTCCAAAAATTCTTGATGTCGAAAAGGCGTCAATTACCGCTGCGGAAACTGACCTCTTTTTGTTGGCTACCGACATCAAAAAAAGCGGATCTTCCGACCCGCTTCAATTCGGATTTTCTTGGCTCTTATTCGACGGCGAATACGAAGGGGTAGATCGTCTGTTTGCCATCGATTTCCACCACTTCCATCATCGGATAGGTTTTGCTTATGTAAGCTTTCAAATCTTCCTTGTTCTTCTCGGAGGCGTCCACGCCATAGAAGACCGTGAGGACTTCTTTATCATCAATATCCTCAATGCTCTTTAAGAGCGCGGCCACCGAATCGATAATGTCAGCCTTGGCCGCCACCACCGTTCCTTCTTTGATCGCAATGAAGTCGCCTTTCTTGATTTGGATCCCGTTATTGACCGAATCTCGGATCGCTGGGCAAACTTCGGCGGCGGTCAGATGTTCCATCGAATCTTTCATCGAGGCGATATTTTCTTCAAGGGTCTCATTAACCGGATCCGCCATGCTGAGGGCGCTATAGGCCTCAACGAGGGATTTCGACGGCATGATGGTAATCTTGCTGCCGGTGAAGAGCTTCGCGGCTTGCTGGGCGGTCAATATCACGTTTCCGTTGTTGGGGAAGACGATGACGTCATCCGCGTTCGCGCGTTTGAAAGCTTCGACGAAGTCTTGGGCGGAAGGATTCATCGTCTGACCGCCGGAAATAATCTCGCTCACGCCCATTTCTTTAAAGAGGTTGGAGATCGCTTCGCTCGGGGAAACCGCGACGATGGCGAGTTTGACCCGTTCTTTCGGCTTTTCGACCGGCTTTACCATCTTTCCGCCTTCAATCGGCATTTCTTTGAGCAAGACTTCATTATGCTGAATCGACATGTTTTCCATCTTGAAGGTGACGAATTCGCCATAACGCTGCGCGTATTCGATCGCCTTATACGGAACTTTGGTGTGGACATGGATCTTCACGATGCTTCCTTGCTTAATCGCAACAATCGAATCGCCGATCGTGCTTAAGAAAGCGATCATGTCTTTGATTTGGAAAGCCTTCGGATCGCCTTTGGATGTTTGGAGCTGAAGGATGAATTCGGTGCAATAGCCATAAGTAAGGACGCTATTCTCGTCAAAAGGAACCTTGGCGTCGGTCGAAATGCTATTTTGGGGGCCATTGAAGACCGAATCGGCGACTTCTTCGCCCATGATCTCCTTGCCCATGCCTTCGATGATGCAGACTAAGCCCGCACCTCCGCTATCGATGACGCCAGCTTCCTTTAGGACCGGAAGCAAATCCGGGGTCCGCTGTAAGGCTTCTCTCATCCGGGTGAGCAAAACTTCGAAGAGACTTTCAAAATCGGGGATCGAAGTCAGATGGTCCATCACATAGGCGCTGCCTTCGCGGGCCACGGTGAGAATCGTGCCTTCGACCGGTTGAACGACCGCTTCGTAGGCTTTTTGGGTGCCGGAGCGGAGCGCGGCCGCAAACTGAGTGACGTTGGCTTTTTGAAGATCGGCTAAGGCATTCGCAATCCCCGCGAAGAACTGAGAAAGGATGACGCCAGAGTTTCCTCGGGCGCCTAAAAGCATGCCTTCCGCGAGTTTGGCCGAGACGTCGCCGATATTGTTCTGATCGGCCTTCGCCATCGCGTTCACGCCGCCCGTTAAGGTCGCGGCGATGTTGGTTCCGGTGTCGCCATCGGGAACGGGGAAAACGTTCAGATCATTGATCTTCTCGTATTGGGACTTCAAATCCCGGTACCCGTTCAAAACCATCGCGGCAAAGGTAGAGCCTGATAATGTTTTCATTTGATGTTCCCTATGAGTGGATGCTGAATAAGAAAAAGAAAAGCCTACGGCGATTACTCGCCGCAGACCGTGACTTCTTTACCGAAACAATAGGTAGCGACGGTGCCAGGACCAGTCGAACCGCCGACGATCGGGCCGATCGGGCCGACATAGATATTGCCCGGCTTCGCTAATTTCAGAATTTCTTGGCGAACGAACTCCGCGCCTTCCGGATCATCGATGTGACCAATCCAAATGGTCGAATGTTCGATGTCATCGGTCGCGGCAACCGTTTCCTGAGCGATATCGATCAGGCTGGCTTTCCGGCCTTTCACCTTTTTATAGGCGTAGTTATGGCCTTTGGTGTCCGAAATCACGATCGGCTTCACGCCGAAGAGATTGCCAAAGAAGGCGGAAGAGGCCGAAACCCGGCCCGCCCGCTTCAAATAGGTGAGATCATCGATCGCGCCGAATTGGTTATAGCGGAGTTTGTTTTTATCGAGCCAAGCCGCGACTTCATCGAGGCCTTTGCCCTCTTTCCGCATTTCGCTGGCCTTGATCGCCATCGCGCCTTGGGCGTAGCCGGAGATTAAGGAATCGAAGCAAACGATCTTTTGATGAGGATAGGCCGGAGCTAATTTTGCGGCGACGCTCCGGGCGATATTAACCGAGCCCGAAAGCCCAGACGAACAGGCGATGTAATAAACATCGAGCCCTTGATCGAGATATTGTTTGAATTTGGATTCGAAGGTCTGAGCCGGGACTTGGGAGGTATAGAACTTCATGCCCTGGCGCATCAAATCATAGAGTTGGTGCGGAGTCATGCCCTGATCCCAGTCGAGCGAGGCCGGATAGTCCTTGCCATCGATGCTGATGCCCATCGGGCAATAGTCGATGTCGTACTGTTTCCGGAGGTCTTTGCCCAGATCCCCCGTCGAATCGATCAATATCGCGAATGAATTCATTTTGGGCCTCCTTAAGGCTGAATTATTGGTTATTGTTCTTCATTGAGTTCATCACAGCCCGGATTTGAGCTTCGCTCGGCTTCCGGCCCATCTGCATGAACATTGCCCGCACCATCTTTTCATTGATGGGGGGATTCTTTTGCATTTCGTGTTTGAAAAAGGCACGCGCTCCGAAAAACCCGGCAACCGCGCCGAGGATCAAAGCAGCGATGACCAAGCCAAACCAAGTCCCATTCCAGCCGAAGCCGTCGAGAATGACCAGGCTCATGGTTTAAGCCCTGCCGTCGTACTTGCCGGTGACGGTGTCGACGGAAATTTTGTCGCCTTGGTTCACGAAGAGCGGAACCCGAAGTTTATAGCCGGTCTCAAGGACCGCATCCTTCATCGCGGAGTTGATGGTATCGCCTTTAACCGCCGGTTCGCACTCGGTGACGGTGAGGGCGACTTTGGACGGAAGCTGAATGCCGAGGATCTCATCATTGTACGAGACGATCGTGACTTCGCCATTCGGGGCTAAATACGGGATTTCATTTTGAAGGTTGGCTTTCGGAAGTTCGATTTGCTCGAAGGTTTTGCCATCCATGAAGCAAAGGGTTTCCCCCGCGTCATAAAGATATTGCATGTTCTTCTTATCGAGCCGGACTTCTTCGACGCCATAGCCGGAGTTCCGGGCGAGCTCGAAGATCGCGCCAGTCCGCAGATTCTTGACTTTGATTTTAGCGACCATCTTTCTCATTGCGGTTTTGTTGAGAAGGATGTCGAGGACCTGATAAAGAGCGCCTTCGTCTTCGAAGTAGTTCCCCGGTCGTAATTCGGTGACATTGATCATAAAAGATCTCCTTTGGTAAAATGCCGTTGGTATTATATACCAACCAAGGGGGCTAAATCGAGGGTGAATTTTTCGGGGCTTACCGGAATTCGGGATTGAAGGAAAGTTCGGCCCCGATGCTGGTGCTAGGACCATGGCCCGGATAAACCTTGGTCGCCGGGGGTAAAAGGGCGAGTTTATGGAGCGAATCGGCTTGGCTTCGGGGGCAAGATCCCGGGAGGTCGCTCCGGCCGACCCCGAGGTGAAATAACGTGTCGCCCGAAAAGAGAATCCCTTCCTCTTCCAAAAGAAAGCAAACGCTCCCCATCGTATGGAAAGGCGTTTCGATCACTTGGAAGATGAAATTCCCGAGTTTGATCTCATCCCCATCTTCGGCGGGATACGGGTGGATGTTTTCTAAGAGGAGCGGTTCATCGAATAAACCGGTCGAAACATTGAGCTTCGTATCGGTGAGGCAAGGGAAATCGAGCTCATCCATGAAGACCGGAACATTGTTGATTCCTTCGAAGTTCCCTAGGCCTTTAATATGATCATAATGGCCATGGGTGATGAGAATCCCTAATAGTTTCTTATGGTGCTTAGCAAGATAGCGCTCCAAGACGTGATTCTCGTTATAGCCTGGGTCGATGAGGACGCAATCTTGGCCCTCTTCCCCGACCACATAGGTGTTGCAGAAATCCGGCTGATAATTAAGCTTCGCGATTTTCATGGTTCCTATTATAAAAGGAAATCGAAAAAAGAGGGCCGAAACCCTCTTTTGAAATCAAAACGAATAAACCTTACTTCTTTTCCTTGTGCAAAGTTTGCTTATTGCACTTCGGGCAGAACTTCATGATCTCCATCTTGTTCGGATGGCTGCGCTTATTGCGGG
>MVZL01000020.1 GCA_002068375.1 Tenericutes bacterium ADurb.BinA155 | reverse complement strand
GCGGAGATCATCCGCGAGTATGGCGAAGATAAAGACGCCTACTTGATCGCAAAGAAGATCGTCCAGGAGCGCGAATTAGCTCCGATCGGTACCACAACCGCCTTAGCGGAGATCATCAAAGCCGCTAAGCCAAAAGTGGAACTTCTTAAAAAAGGGCATCCGGCCAAACAAACCTTCCAGGCGATTCGCATGGAAGTGAATCACGAGGAGGATACCTTGAAGACCGCGCTGCTCGAAGCGCCGCATTGGCTCTCTTCGGGCGGCCGGCTCGTCATCATCAGCTTCATGTCGCTCGACGATCGGGCGGTGAAGCAGTGCTTCCATGACTTAGCGGTCAAGGAAGGCTCCCGCCACGATATTGATCTCTTACCGGAGCAAATCGAGGCGCCCGCATTCAAAATCCTCACCAAGAAGCCAGTCGTCCCTTCGGAAGAAGAGCTACTAGCCAACCATCGTTCCGCCTCCGCAAAACTGCGGGCCCTAGAAAAGCTTTAATTGAAAAAACAGGGAGATTAAACCTATGAAAGATAAACTCGTCAAGACTGGCCACAAGAAACTCTACTATCGCCTCAAAGCGACCTTAGCGGTGTTCTTATTCGTCTTGGCCGTGACCGGCGCCGCGATGCTTCCGATTGCCATTTCCTATCAAGTGGCGGACCAAGCCCACGCGAAAGCCGAACCGTCCAGCTCGAATTCGCTTAGCTCCACTGACCCCGAGACCTCCTTGAATACTTCTTCGAGTGTCATCGCCTAAGATCCTTCCGCAAAGCCCGAGGTTCTCCCTGCCCCGGGCTTTTCTAACTCTTTATTAGAAATCCACTAAAAATCGAACGAAACCTATTTGAATCTCGACTTCTCTATATTAGAATATAGAGCAGTTAATCATGGATAAACCTTTAGCCTGCATCGAAATTTCCAGTGACTCGATTAAACTCCTGATCGGTTACGAGCTCGGCGGGAACGCCGTCGTTTTATATAGCAAAGAGAAAGAAATCCCCGGCTGCCTTGAAGAAGGCAAGATCGTGGATATGCCCAATCTCGTGAAGGCCCTCGAAGAGTTCCATAGCATCACCGATGATGTCGCTAAGCTCAAGATCAATATCGCGGAAGCGTGCCTTCTTTTGCCGAGTCTGGGCTTACAGGTTTATCAGAACAACAAGACCACGAACGTGGTGTCCCCCGAAGGCCTGATCGCCAAAGTCGATATCGCCAACGTCGTGAGCTTAGTCAACAAAGAAGCGGTCCCGGATGGCAACGAGATCCTCGATATCATCCCCGACGAATTCGTCCTCGATAAGGGCCAGCGGTTTGCCAATCCCCCGATCGGCGAGAAGAGCAATTCCCTCACGATCCGGGCCAAAGTGCACGCCCTCCCCCATGAAACGGTCTACCAATATAAATCGGCGCTGAACCAAGCGGGCTTTCGCCTCAAGAAGACCTGCGTGGCCGCTTATTGCTATAGCGAGCTCTTTAAGACCTACAAGGACCTGCCGCAAAGCTACGTCCTCGTCGATATCGGGGCGAAACTCACGACCGTCTCTTTGATCGGGGCCGGCTCGCCCTATGCTTCGCTCTTCTTTTCGAAAGGCGGCGACCAGCTCACCCAAGAGATCGCCGATAGTTTCACCATTTTGCCCGCCGAAGCCAAAAAGCTCAAAGAAGATTATGGCTACGACGAACGGAAGATCAGCTTCGATCCCCCGATTTGCTCGGGGAGCGATGCCGCGGGCAATCCCTGCTCGTTCTTCCAAAAGGATCTGAACGCGATTATCTCGTCCTATCTTGAAGACTATGAGAGCCTCCTTTCGAACGCGATCGCCCAACTCTTAGGAAAATATGGGGCGAAGTTCGATTCGTTACCCCTCGTCTTGACCGGTGGGGGTTCGAAGCTCGGCGGCTTAGTTCCGCTCCTCTCGAAAAGCTTCCCGAAGCGCGAGATCCATTTCGTGATTCCGCGTTCGATCGGGGCCCGCGATCCCCGCTACGCCGGCTTGCTCGGCTTGGTGATTGCGAGTTCCGGCTATACCGGCAGCTTAGAAGATAACTTTAAAGGCGTGGTGGCGGTTTCCCGCCAGAACGTCAAAGGCAAAGACGCCAATAACCCCGGGGACGATGTCCTCTAAATGACGGAGGGTAATGAGCATGGCAACTGAAGATAAAAAAATCGACCAGCCGATGGACCTCGATAATTTCGAGCCGGTCGCCCGTATCGTGGTGATCGGGGTGGGCGGCGCGGGCAATAACGCGGTCAACCGGATGATCGACGAGAACATCGCGAACGTCGAATTCTACGTCATGAATACCGATAAGCAGGCTTTAGCGACCAGCAAAGCCCCCAATCGGATTGTTTTAGGCGAAGGCGTCACCAAAGGCTTAGGGGCCGGCGGCGAACCGAGCGTCGGCAAAGAAGCCGCGGTTCAATCGACCGAGGTGATCCGCAAAGTCGTTAAAGGGGCCGACATGGTCTTCATCGCGGCGGGGATGGGCGGAGGCACCGGAACCGGGGCCGCTCCGATCGTCGCTCAAATCGCGAGAGAAGAAGGGGCCTTAACGATTGCGATCGTCACTCGGCCTTTCACGTTCGAAGGCAAGAAGCGGATTCAGAATTCCGTGACGGGCCTAAGCGACTTAAAAGAAGCGGTCGATTCCATCATTATCGTCTCGAACGACAAACTCCTCATGAGCTCGGGCAACGCCCCGATCAGCCAGGCCTTCCAAGAGAGCGACCGGGTTTTGGCCCAGTCGGTCAAGACCGTGACCGATCTCATTCTTTTGCCGGCCGTCATCAACCTCGACTTCGCCGATGTCCGCAATACCTTAAAGGGGAGCGGAATCGCTTTGATTGGCTTCGGCACCGGCAGCGGTCCCAATAAAGCCGAAGAAGCCGCCGAAAATGCGATCAACTCGCCATTATTGGAAGCGTCGATCTCGGGGGCGAGACGGGCGATCTGCGCGGTCACCTGCGGGGCCAATGTTTCGCTTTATGAAGCCCAGGAATGCGTGAACCGCATCATCGAACAAGCCGGGGCGACCATCGATATCAAATTCGGCGTCGCCATCAATGAACAGTTGGCCGACACGATTCTCGTTTCCGTCATTGCGAGCGATTTCACCGAGGAATACGATTTCACGGCGACCCCGCAATTCACGATGCCGAAGAAAGACCAAGTCGGTTCTTCGGTCGACGAAGCCCGCGAGAAAGCGGTCCAAGCCCAAGAAGGCAAGGATAGCGAGACCGGCCAAGATGAAGAATCGGTCGAGTCCTCGATCCTCCCGAATTTCTTAAAGGGCAAGATCGATCCCGGCAAGGATGACCAATGATTGAGAAATAGGCTGAATAAGCCTATAGTGAGACTGGCTTTGACGGAAGACACATCGAAGTAGCAAACATAGAGAGCCTAGACGCTGGTGAAAGTAGGCACGCGAAACGACATCCCTTCCTAGCCTCCTTCCTGAACTAAGAGTAAGGAAAGCGGATCGCGCCCCGTTACGGCGTAAGCTAAGCGCAGGACAATCGTCCTGAACTAAGGTGGTAACACGCTAAGAAAGCGCCCTTGATCGGACGCTTTTATTGTCTAAAGGAGACAAAATCATGGAACTTAAAGAAACCCTTCTGATGCCGCGAACCGCTTTTGAAATGCGGGGCAACCTCGCCCAGAAAGAGCCGATCTTCCTCAAGAAATGGGATGAACTCGATCTCTATAACAAGATGAATCAAAACCGGATCGATTGTCCGGAATTCATGCTTCATGATGGCCCTCCCTACGCCAATGGCAACATCCATTGCGGCCACATGCTGAACCGTCTCCTCAAGGATTTCACGGTCCGTTATAAGAACATGATGGGCTATAAGACTCCCTTCATTTTCGGCTGGGATACCCATGGTCTCCCGATCGAAGTTCAAGTCACCAAGAGCGGGGTCAACCGCAAGACCACCCCCTTACCGGAGTTCCGGAGCATCTGCGCCGACTACGCCCATAAGCAAGTGGAGCATCAAAAGGAACAGATCCATCGCTTGGGGGTATTAGGCGATTACGCCCATCCCTATCTCACTTTACTTCCGGAATATGAAGCCCGGCAGATCGATGTTTTCGCTGCGATGGCCCTAAAAGGCCTGATCTTTAAAGGCGTGAAGCCGGTTTATTGGAGCCCCAGTAGCGAATCCGCCCTCGCGGAAGCCGAGATCGAATATAAGGATGTCACCGCCAAAACGATGTACGTTTCTTTCGATGTGGTCGATGGTTTAGGCGTGATCCCGAACGATGCCAAAATCGTGATTTGGACCACGACCCCTTGGACCATCCCCGCCGACCTCGCGATCACCCTGAACCCGAAATTCGTCTATGGCCTTTATGCGACGAACCGGGGCAAACTCGTCTTCCTGCAATCGCTGAAGGACCACTTGGTCCAAGAGCTTGGCCTTACCGAGTGCACGGAGCTCAAAACCTTCCATGGCCAAGAGCTTGAGCTCGCGAAGGTCCAGCATCCGCTTTATAAGCGGACCTCGACCGTGATCGTCAATAGTTTCGTCACCGAAGATTCCGGAACCGGTTGCGTCCATACCGCCCCCGACCATGGCCTCGATGACTTCAATGCTTGCCTTAAGTATGGGATTAAACCGTTCTGCCCCGTCGATTCAAGAGGCTATATGCGCTTAGAAGAAGGAGATCCCCTCAATGGCTTATTCTATGAAGAAGCTAACGATCAGGTGATCGAACTCCTTAAGGCGAACGG
Source organism: Tenericutes bacterium ADurb.BinA155 (assembly GCA_002068375.1). Next base: position 6,893 of record MVZL01000020.1, on the reverse strand, counting down.
CCACCTCTTAAAAGAAGTCGATATCGTCCATAGCTATCCTCACGATTGGCGGACCAAGAAACCGGTCATTTTCCGGGCGACCCCGCAATGGTTCTGCTCGATTGAGCCGATCCGGCAGGAGCTGCTCGAGGCGATCCACCAAATCCACTGGGTTCCTTCTTGGGGCGAGACCAAGATGGTCAATATGATCAAAGACCGGGCCGATTGGTGCATTTCCCGTCAACGGGTGTGGGGGGTTCCGCTTCCGATTATTTATTGCGAAGACGGCACGCCGATCCTCGAAGAGAAAGTCTTTAAGCATATCCGGGACCTCGTCCACGATCAGGGTTCGAACATTTGGTTCCAAAAGGAAGCGAAAGATCTGCTCCCTGAAGGCTATAGCAATCCCCATTCACCGAACGGCCAATTCACCAAAGAGACCGATATCATGGACGTTTGGTTCGATTCCGGCAGCAGCTGGAATGGCGTCCTCAATGAACGGGGGCTTAAATACCCCGCCGACCTCTATTTGGAAGGCAACGATCAATACCGGGGCTGGTTCAACGCTTCGCTGATCTTGAGCTTAGCGGTGACGGGCAAAGCCCCCTTTAAGAGCTGCCTCACCCATGGCTGGGTCATGGACGAGAATTGGCAGAAGATGAGTAAGTCCGCCGGAAACGGCATCGACCCGAGCAAGGTCGCCAATCAATTCGGGGCCGATATCTTGCGTCTATGGGCGAGCCAAGTCGACTATCAATCCGACGTCCGGATCAGCGAAGGCATCATCGGCACGATCGCCGAGACCTACCGGAAGATCCGCAATACCTTTAAGTTCATGCTCGGCAACCTCCAGGATGGGGAAGGGAAACCTTACGTCGTCCCGGCAAAAGCCCCGGAGCTGAATCCGGTCGATACGTGGATTCTCGCCGAACTAGAAGCGGTGAAGAATAAGGCTTTAGCGAGCTATGAATCCTACGACTTCGCCGGGGTCAGTAACACCATCATCAATTTCCTGACCGGCGACCTCAGCAGCTTCTATCTCGACATCATGAAAGATGCGATGTACTGCGATGAAGCGGACGCCCCGCGCCGGAAGGCTTTCCAGTACGTAACATACCAGTGCGTATATCAGTTATGCCTGCTTTTGAATCCGATTCTTAGCTTCACCATGGATGAGGTCTATCCCAATATCCCTGGCGTGAAAAAAGTCTCGCCGCAGTTAGAGGATATGCCCAAAGAAAGCCACAACTATTCTTCGGACGTCCTTGACCAGTTCGCCCACTTTAAGAGCTACCGCGATTTGGCCTTAAAGGCGTTAGAAGAAGCAAGAGCCGCCGGCACGATCGGCTCCTCGAGCGATGCGAAGCTCACGCTCAATGTCTCCGATCCGAAACTCCTCGCTTTGCTAAAGGCGATGGATGAAGAAGAAGTCGAACGCCTCTTCGCGGTGAGCCACGTTAAAGTGGTGGACGCCAAGAGCGATTCCGTTCAAGTGGCGAAGGCGGATGGCGAGCTTTGCCCCCGTTGCCGCAATTACTTTGCTAAACTAGAAGCGGTCGGCGAGTTCAAGCTCTGCCCCCGGTGCGCGAGCGCCGTGAAGAAAGAGGTCCACTAATGGAAGCGAAAGCCAAGCGTCAGCCGCATACTTCGCAATGGCATACGATTTTTTGGGGGTGCTTTGCCGGGGCGATGCTGCTCCTCGATATCCTCAGCAAGTGGATCGTCCAATCCTTGGTGAAGCCCGGCCAGGCCAATGCCGTCACCATCATCCCGAACTTCCTCTATGTGAGCCTTTCCTACAATACCAAAGTCGCCTTCTCGTTAGGCTTTGATGGCGTGGGGGGCCGGATCCTTAATATCTGCATTTCGCTTGTGATGTCCGCGGTCATCATCGCCTATTTCGTGGTGGCCCGGGATAAACTCCATCCCTTCATGAAGGCCATCTTAGCCTTATTAGGAGCGGGGGCGGTCGGAAATTTGATCGACCGTTGCTTCTATTGGAAAGCGACGACCGGTTTCGATGGGGTGATCGATTTCATCCAGTTCTATCTTGGCGGCGGGCCAAATGCCTCAACCTCGATCGTCAATCCTTTCGCCACCTTCAACTGGGCGGATTCTTGCCTCACCGTCGGGGTCATTCTCTTTATCGTCTACCTGATCTATGATGCGGTGAAACATCCGCATGAAGATCCCTATGAAAAGGATCCTCGGGTCAAAGAATCGACCGCCGAAAGCAATCCGAGCCGCGGGAACGCCATCGCGAGCAAAAAGGAAGACGAAGCCTTAGCGAAAGACCAGCCTCTCGGAAGCAAAGAAGAGGCCAAGGAATCGAAAGATTTGGCGTCAAAAAAGAAGGACTAATGGAGTATATCGTTACTAAAGAAAATGCCGGAAAGCGGCTTGATGAAGTCTTGACACTCATTGGGGCGGCGCTTTCAAGAAGCAAAGCCCAGGCTCTCCTTAAACAAGGGGGAGTCACGGTGAACGGCAAAGCCGAAAAGGCTCACTTTTGGGTCAAAGAAAATGACCATATCGTCTATCCGGAATATGTCGCGCCGAAAAGCGATCTGACCCCGGAAGATATTCCCCTCAACATCATCCATGAAGATGACGATGTTCTCGTGATCGATAAGCCGGCGGGATTAGTCGTCCATCCGGGAAACGGCCACCAAGATGGAACGCTCGTGAACGCCCTCCTTTATCATGAAAAAGAACTCGGCAATGAAGAAGACCCGGTCCGGCCAGGCTTAGTCCACCGAATCGATAAAGATACTTCGGGCTTGCTCGTCATCGCGAAGAATGACGAAGCCTTCGCCTTTCTCTCTTCGCAGCTCGCCGATCACACGATGCACCGGGAATACGTCGCCCTCGTCCAAGGGATCATCCTTGAAGATGAAGGCAAGATCGATGCCCCGATCGCCCGGGACCCGATTCATCCTCTCAAGTTCTGCGTGAACGTCGATAAGGGCAAAGAAGCGGTCACTTATTTCCACGTGATCCAGCGTTTCCATGAAAGCAATGTCACTTATATTTCCTGCCGCCTTCTGACCGGTCGGACCCACCAAATCCGGGTCCATCTCGACTATATCGGGCATCCGCTCATCGGCGATCCGCTCTATGGCACCGGGAACCGCAAACTCTACGATAAAGGGCAGCTCCTCCATGCTTACGAGCTTACCTTCATCCATCCTCGGACCAAAAAAGCGGTGACTTACAAAGCCCCGCTTCCGCAAGAATTCACCGATTTCCTCAAGACTTTAAAGTAGGGGATCGCTCCCCAAAAGCTTCTTCATGTTCGCGAAGTTGTTTTTCGTGACCTTTTGAAGTTCCTTTAAGCCATATTTTTTAAGGAACCACCGGGCAAACGCATCGACTTCTTCGCCGGCCCCAAGCGGGATCCTCTTCCCGTATTTCGCGCTTAAGGCGTCCATCTTCATCAAAAAGCTATACCGAGCGATCACGGAACCCAAAGCGACGCTAGGGAAAGCCATTTCGCCTTTCGTGGAGAAATGGATATTCTCGGCGATTTCTTGCTCGCCTTTAAGGTAATGGTAATAAAGCCCTGGCTCCGCGAATTGATCTTGGCAAAGCATGACGCCGGGGTGTTTCTTCGAAAGATTAAGCAGGCAACGGTTATGCATCTTGGCCTTAATCATGTTCATATTGAGACCCTTTTTCTGAACTTCGTTGTATTTCGGGTTATCAAGGCTGAGCTGGGAATATTCAAAATCATGGATCAGCTTCGGCCCGATCTCCCGGATATAGGCGTCGTCCATTTGCTTGGAGTCGGTGACGCCGAGCTCTTGGATCTCTTCTAAGCCCTTTCGGTCGACGTAGGCCGCGCAGACGCATACGGGGCCAAAGAAATCGCCGGTCCCGACTTCATCGCTTCCGATCTGATCAACCCAGCGATAGAGTTGCGGCCCGGGGTGCATCGGGGAAAAAGGACGCTTCAGTCCTAAAGGCTTGGATGGCTTTGAAACATTCGGATTTTCCGACCAAATCGAAACTTCGTAGCCCGCTTTCGGGCCCTGAAAAATGACTTTGTGGCGACCTTGGGAATCGGCCTTTTTATAGGCGGTGATGCTCACGTCTTCGCCCTTTGCTAAAAAAGCGACATAGGGAGAGCTTACGGCCACGAACTGATCCTGATAAAAATCCGCCATCTTGGTTAAGGTGGACTCGTTCACGGCGATCGTATAAGTGGAGGGGGACGCTTGCATGTTGCTCATTTTACCATAGGAAAGGCGCCCCGCGCCCGCGCATGTTATAATTCCGAGGATGCAAAACGCCACTGAAGTCCTTGAATTCCCTAAAATCGCCGAGAAACTCGCCTCCTATTGTCGGACCGAGCGCGGCCAAAAAGCCTGCCTTTCCTTAACGGAACTCCCAAAAGAAGTCTTAACGAAAGAGCTTTCCTTTCTTGATGAGACGATGATGCTGCTCTCTCGATACGGCCATTTCCCGATCGAAGTGAGCAGCGATTTGGAGCATATCGTCGCTTTGGCCGCCAAAGGCTTCGTCCTTTCGATCGAGGATTTGGAACGGGTCGCGAATGATGTTTTAACCGCGGGCGCCCTCGCTAAATACTTCGCGGGCGTCGAGATGTCGCCGTTACTGATTGCCTATAGCAAAGAACTTCCAACCCTGAGCTTCCTTGAAAAAGATATCCATAAGATCATCGGACCGGATCTTCAGGTCTACGATAACGCTTCGCCAACCTTAAAAAGCATCCGGACCCAGATGGATCACCTTGAAAAAGAGATGGTCCATAAGCTCGGCTTCGTCCTTGAAGAGAACAAGGTCTATTTGAGCGACACCACCCTCACGATCAAAAACGGCCATTATGTCTTACCGGTCGCTAACGCCTACAAGAACAAGGTGAAGGGGATTGTTCAGGACGTCTCGAGCAGCGGGGCGACCACCTTCATTGAGCCCGAACTGATCGTCGAAATGAATAACAAGATGGTGGAGCTAAAGAACGCGGAGCGGGAAGAGATCCATCGGCTTTTAGGGATCCTTTCGACCGAAGTCGGAGGCTCTTCCGACGCCATCACGAAACTGAACCAGATGATCGGCTACCTCGATTTTTTGCAAGCGAAGGCCCTTTACGCGGATGCTTTGCACGCCCATATCGCCCATTGTAGCGATCAAAAGGAACTTTATATCCCGGGGGCCCGCCATCCCTTGCTCGACCAAAGCAAAGTGGTGCCCAATGACTTCAGCCTGAACGAAGCAAAGCGGATCGTCGTGATCTCGGGGCCGAATGCCGGCGGCAAGACCGTCGCCCTCAAAACCTTAGGACTATTGGTCTTGATGCATGAAGCCGGCTTAGCGATCCCCTGCCTTGAAGGGGCGGAGATCGGCTACATCAAATCCGTTTATACCGATATCGGCGATTCGCAATCGCTCGCCGATAACCTTTCGACTTTCTCCGGCCATATGTCCAATCTCGCGGGGATCTTCTCCTCAGTCGGAGGGAACGACCTCGTCCTCTTAGATGAAGTCGGGACCGGCACCTCACCTAAAGAAGGCGAAGCGATCGCCTATGCGACCATTAAGTTCTTACTGGACCGCCATTGCTTCACCTTGGTGAGCAGCCACTTCGAGGGCTTAAAAGCCTACGCCCTTAGTGAGCCTCGGATTGTGAACGCCTCGATGCTTTTCGATGCGGAGAAACTCCTACCGACCTATAAGCTCAAGATGGGCTTACCGGGCGAATCCTATGGGATTTCGGTCGCTTCCCGTTATGGGGTCGACCCGAAAGTCATCTCAGCCGCCCAATCCTATTTAGCGGAACATGAGGACGTCTCGATCGGAAAAGCGATCGAACGCCTAAGCGAACTGAGCCGCGAAGAAGAAGCGGCCAAGGCCAAACTCGTCCTCGAACAAAAAGCCCTCCAAGAAGAAAAAGACGCGATCTTAAAAGAAGAGGGGTCGCTTAAAAAACGGGAAGAGAATTACCTGAGCGACGTGAAAGACACCAAGGAAAAGATGCTCGCGGATGCGCAGCAAGAGATCGATGAAGTCTTGGCTTCTCTCGATAAGCCCGAACTCAAGATGCACGAAGTGATCGCGGCGAAGAAACGCTTAAACGATCTAAAAGCCAAACAAGAAGAAGTCCATTTTTCCGGCGAAGTCGCCCTGGGCGATTATGTCGAGAACCCGACCTATGGGGTCGTGGGCAAAATCACCCGGATTTCGGGGAAGAATATCGAAATCGCCACCGCGGATGGCGTGACTTTTAAGACCGAAAAAGATCAGGTCCGAGTCGTGCCCGCCCCCGAAGAAAAGCCCATCGCGATGACCGGAGCCTACATCGATACGATGGTGACCAAAGGTCTCCCCTTAGAGATCAATATCATCGGCGAACACGTGGACGAAGGCTTAGCCGATGTGACCGACTATCTCGATAAGTGCCGGATCAAGGGCTATAAGCGGGTCCGGATCATCCATGGCTTAGGGAGCGGAGCCCTCCGGAGCGCCGTTCAAACCTATCTCAAAAAACACACTGAATTCGTCGAATCCTTCGAGACCGGCGGCGAATATGAGGGCGGCGGTGGAGCCACCATCGTGCATCTCAAATGACCGAGCTCCTTAAGCGCCTCATTTCGCTCCTCCCCGATAAACCCGGGGTCTATTTGATGAAGGACCTGAACGATAAGATCATCTATATCGGGAAGGCCAAGAACCTGAAGAAACGGGTCAGCCAATATTTCCTCCGCCCCCAATCGGGCAAAGTCCAGGCGATGGTGAGCCACGTCGATCATTTCGATACGATCATCGTGAGCAGCGATAAAGAGGCTTTCATCCTCGAGATGAATCTGATTCAGACCCATTATCCCCGTTACAACATCATGCTGATGGATGATAGCCATTATCCTTATATCGCCTTAAAACGCAAGGACGATCCC
>MVZL01000019.1 GCA_002068375.1 Tenericutes bacterium ADurb.BinA155 | reverse complement strand
GTTGCCTCATTAGATCCTAAGTCTAACGCGTCTGCCAATTCCGCCATGGGCCCAGCGGGGAAATTATAGGCGTGCGCAAGCCGAAAATACAAGCCAAGAAGCGGAGGGGTTCCTCAAGAATCCATCCGCGTTAAGCCAAGGTGGCTTCGATCCGATGAGTCTTATGGTCGTGGGCAAGCGGAAGCTTTTGCTCTGAACCATAAGTCACCCCATCTAACGTGAGACTTGTCACGTTAAAGGCGTAATGGTTCTTTTTCTTATGAAGGATGACTTCATAATCGCCATCGGCGAAATGGTAGTGATAAGTAAGGTCCCCCTGCCCTTTTTCTAGGATCGGGTGGAGGGTGAGCCCATCCTCTTCCTTCCTTAAGCCCATCGCTTCAAAGAAGGAGAGGGTGAGCCAAGTCGCAGTGCCAGAAAGGATCGGCCCGATGTTCTCCTCCGTGAGGGGATTGTTGTATTGGGTGCAAAACCGGGGGTTACCCTTATAGCGATAAGGGTTCTCGTCGCAGTGATAAGGATAAACCAAGTGGAGCATGAAATAGGCATCGTCCACCATCTTCTTTTTTAAGGCCGGGGCGTAGTCTCTTTTCGCCGCGAGAAGCAAAGCCCGGGTGAACATCATGGTCGCGTGTTTAAAGACCCCGCCATTCTCGCGGTCGCCCGGGAAATAATGGGATGTCGCGGCTTCTTTGGCCCCAGTGAGGGTCAGGTCCTCGGCGCTACAAAGTTGATAACCGGAGGGGGTTTTAAGGTAATGGTCGGCGAAGGCAAGCATCGAGGCAATCTGGGTTTCGTCCGCGACTCCAGAAAGCAAACTCCATGAGAAGGAATTGAGGTATAAGGAGCCATTCTCTAACTCCGGGTTCGTCGATAATCCATCGCCCGGCGCCCCAACATAGGTGATTCCATTCTTCGGGGCGGCTCGGTTAATGAGGACCCGGGCATAATAGCCTTTGATGTAGCAGGACGAGGTGATCGCGGCGATCTTCTCTTCCTTTAGCGTTTGATAGAAGGCCAAATCCGCATGGTTTTGACTTTCTATGCTTAAAGCGATCGCATCATTGAGGGCGTACACCAATAGGAAAGCGTTCATCACCGATTCGCTGAGGTCGCTCTCTAAGGGAACCCCAAAGGATTGATGATTCGTTTCTAATTGCTCCTGATAACGTTTTTGCTTGCTCGGCCCATCCAAAAAGTCGGGATCGATCTTGAGGCAATCGTTCCAGTCGGCCTTATCGAGCAAAGGGAGACCGTGCTTTCCGACCGAGATCCGGCCGGAATAGGTCAAGATGGCCTTGAGGGTATCTTGAAGAACCCGGGTGCCACCATCCGCCATCGGGAAGCTCTGCTTTAAGAAATCGAGGTCACCCGTGGCATCGATAAAGCTATGAACCGCCGGGAGAAGCCATAAGGAATCGTCGCTGCACATCCCCGGCTCTTTGCCCCGCTCAAAGAAATTGTGGTTCGCGTAGCCAAAGGAATAGACGTTGCGGATCCAAGAGGTCAATAAGGCTTCGGCTAAATCCTTTTTCCCCGCCGCAACGAGATAAGGAATCGAGGCATAAAGATCCTGAATCTCCCGGAAGCCGATCTCGCGATACCCTTTTTGGGTTTGGGCGAAGGCCCGGCTCACAAAACTCTGATAGCGGGTTTGGAAAGGGATATTCGCATTCATCATCGCATCGGTTAAAGCGTTCCCGCTCTGGAGCGAGAAATAAGAAGCGTAGCTTGCAAAATCATCCGCTTGCTTTTGAAGCTGAATCCGCACGCTCCCCCCGTCGGGGAAGGTAGAAAGAAGGGCTTCTACTTCTTCTCCTAACTTCGGCTCAACTTGGTCTAACGGTAAGGCCGTCCCATCCATCATCCCCGTGAAGGTAGTGACATCAAAGGGGGCGTTCGGTGAAAGAGTAAGCTTCTGTCCTAAGGCAAAGAAGGAGGCCCCTTTCATTTGGAGCGCGTTATTCAGATGCCCCACGCCTTCCGGATGTTCAATGCTTCCTGCTCCTAAAAAGGAGGTGGCGTCATTAGAAAAGCTCTGGGCATAACCGGCCGCGGAATGGAGCGAAACAAAGCGAGGACGGGGACTAAAATAGCACGGATAGTAATTGGGGGATAAGGCGACCAGCTCGCCTTTTTCATTAAGAAGTTCTTCGCTTTGGTGGATCACGGTTTGATAGATCACGTCCACTTCTTGGCAACCGGGATTGGAGAAGCCGAAGGTTCCGGTAAAGACGATCTCCAGGGTGCGGGCCACTGGCGAAAGCAAGGTCACATTTTGGACCTCGGTCGCATCGGGAAGGCCCGCTTTTTGCTCCAATAAAGCAATGACCCGCTTCACCTGGAGGCCATCCTTTAATTCATACACGATCTCGGTCTTATTGGGAAAATGGGTGCAGAAAGCTTTCTTCACGTTATGGGTCAGATCCGCCGAATAGAAGATCTGCTTTCCGTTTTCGAGCAAGTAGAACTGGCGGTTAAAAGGGTTGCCATTTTCTTCGGGCCGGATGTCCCAGCGGGTCGCTAAGACCTGATAGTCCGCTTTCGCGCGGAAGCTACCATGGCCTAAAGCATCCACCACGCTTTTCGGGGTAGTGAGCAAAGGATCAGCAAAGCCTTCGCGCCAACCTAAGAGCAAGTTCACGCCATAATGGGGACCCACGTTAGGGGATAACAAATCGATCGTGTGGCTTCCATCGGCATTAAGGACGCCGCCATAGGGTTTGATCAGACGGAGGCCATGTCGGATCGCTTTCTTCGCTTCAGGAGATAAGGCCAAAGGCTCGCCATTTTTGAAGGCGCCCTTCGCCGAAATGAGGAAGACCGCCTTCGGAGCGGAGTTTTCTTGGATGAATTCCCTAAACCCCGGATCTTCGGTTAAAAGAGCCAAGATCGGCCCGGGCTTTTTAAGGCCGGTAAAACCGAGATATACCTGTTGCTCGAAATCAAAAAGGGCCGCGTCCGCTAAGGCGACGCCCGGAAAAACTTCCGAAACGACAACATCAGGAGAAACCGAGCCAAAACGAGCCGTGATTCGTGAAAGAGCCATTGCTTACCTCTCGAGATTAAAAAATCTCATTCATGAGGTCTATATCCTACAAAGAGAAGCAAGCTTCTCATATAGACGGCTCTATCTTAGCGCATTCCTTTAAGGGTTGCTTCTAGAAAAGTGGCGTTTTTTCTCCTCCGGACAAAAAAAGAACGGATTTTGCTCCGTTCCCTTTCGCTTAAGCCTTAATAATCGCTGCTGGTGCTGAGGTTATCAAGATAACCGTCCGTCAGGGCCTCGCCGAAGTTCTCGACGAAGTCAGCATTTGATGCAGAATCATTATGGTTGTCAGTGTCATTGTTCATGACATTGTTAGCATTGAATTTTGTGTCCATTCGCTATTTCCTCCTTCTCGTATCATTGCCCGGTCTTTCTCCGGGAGCCCGTTATAGTAGTCTCTATTTTTCCGGGGGCAAGGGTAAAAGCCCAAGAAAGCGGTTCCATCGCTTTTCCAACAAAAAGGAGAGGAAATGGCTTTATAAGGTAGAACTCCCCTTTCATCGATAGGGAAAAGGAGCGAACAAGCATGAAACATTCATTAAAACCGATTCTTTGGATCTTAGCCCCGCTGGTCTTAGCGAGCTGCTCCATTTCGTTATCGTCCAATAAGAGCGATACCACCGCCGCATCCTGGGATTCGACCGCCAGTGCCGCCAGCGCCGGCACCGCTATTTCCGTCAATACTTCCGTCGCTTCGACGGTGACGGCGACTTCGGTTGCGACTGGCGATTACACCGGGGTGATTCATTTGGCCCAAGATGGCACCACTTTTACCGGCAACAATATCGCCGTTAGCGATAACGTCGTCACGATTTCCGCGGCGGGAACTTATCTCGTGACTGGTTCTTTGACGAATGGCAGCATCCTCGTCACGGCAAACGATGACGGTGACGTCGAACTCGACCTCAATGGCGTTTCGATCGTCCGTTCCGGGGCTGGGGTCTATGCCCCGATCTCTTCGATCAACGGCGATCACCTTGAAGTGAAGAAACTGAACGGAACCGTGAACGTCATCACCGACTCCCGGACCTCCTGCAATAGCGCGGCGAACGATAATGCCGCGATCTTCTCCAATAAGAAACTCAAGATGACCGGCGCCGGCACCCTCACCGTGACCGGTTCCTTAAAGAACGGCATCGCTTCCGATACCAAAATCGAAACCAAGAACGGCATCTTAAAAGTCACGGCCAAAAACCACGGAATCAAAGCCCATGAAAATATCGCTCTTGGCGATGAAACCGATGGCGGAACCTTAATCATTGCCACGACCGCCGGTGATGGGGTCCACGTCGATGAAGACTACACCGCCTCGATGGATTCGGATGAATTCGCCGGAATCAAGCTCATCAATGGTTCCTTTGCGATCTCCGCTTTCGATGATGGCATCAGTTCGGCCTCCAATATCTATATCGAGGGTGGCGAAGGCTCGATCCAAGGGACCGATACCGCCCAGGCCGATGGTTCAAAAGGCCTCACCGCCGATCTAGCGATCGTTCTTGATGGCGGAACCTATAGCATCAGCAGCGCCAATAACGATGCGATCGATGCGACGGGCAAAGTCACCGTCAATGGCGGAACGTATACCTTAAGCGCCGGCAAGAGCAAATCCAGCGCGGCTCCCCAAGGGATCCACTCGGGCTCAACCGTCCAGATCTATGGCGGCACGACCACGGTCACGCAGTCCTATGAAGGTATCGAAGGGGTCAATATCGACATCAAAGCCGGCACGACCTATCTCACCTCGAGCGATGATGGCTTAAATGCTGGGGGCGGCAATGATAGTTCGGGCGAAGGAACTTCGGCTGGAAACATCACCATCAGTGGCGGTTACGTTTACGTGGCAGCCGCGGGCGATGGCATCGACGCGAACGGCAATATCGTGGTCACTGGCGGCTTCACCGTCGTCTCTCAAACCGGAAATGGCAATGGCCCGATGGACTATGGTGATGGCAATTACTCCTTTAAGCAGTCGGGCGGTTTCTTAGCCGCCTATGGCTCGAATGATATGGCGGTCGGCTCCTCTGGGACTCAATATAGTCTCCTCGCCGGCTGGACCAGCGCGGTCTCGACTTCGCAATATATCGTCGTGAGTAATGCGGGACAAAGTTACGCCTTGAAGCCCCAATACGCGAGCGCCTATTCGCTCTACATCTCCTCCAATAGTTTCACCGCGGGATCGGTGAGCGTGGCTTCGGCCTCCTCGATCTCGGGCGGGACCGAGCTCTTCAAAGGGGTCTATACCGGCTTTAGCGCCAGCAGCACCACTTCAATCGGTTCTTCCACGTGGTCAACGAGCGCGGTGAACCTCAGCATCGGCACCAGTTCCGGCGGCGGCGGCCATGGCGGCGGCCCCGGCGGCGGTCGTTAATCGGATCCTCTTTGGCCCCATTTCGTCCTGAGATGGGGCTTTTTTCGTGGGCCATTCCTTCCTCTTTTTTTCCGCGTATAATGGAGAAAATATGGTTACTTGGCATTACGAGACTGAGATTTTGGCAGCGATCCTTTTCATCGTGATCTTTCTCGATGCGCACCATCGGCTTAACCGGGGCCAGCGTCGCGATTGGGTTTTCTTATTGACTCTCCTCGCCGGATTCCTCTTCTGCCTCGTCGACATCCTCGACTCCATCGTCGTGCTATGGACGAGCACCCCGTGGATCCTTTTCACGATTCGAACCCTCTATTTCTTCGCCTCGACCATCCCCGCCCTCATGTATTTCCTTTATCTTTGCGCGATCGCTTATTCCGAGCAGGACCGGAAATACAATCTTTGGGTTTTGTTCGGGATTGTAGCGTCCGCTTCATTCATCGTCGCCCTCGTCATCAATATCGGAACCCACCTCATGTTCTATTTTAAGGATGACGGAACCTACGTCCGCGGCCCTCTCTTCTATCTTTCTTATATCCTTTCTGGGCTGTATTTCCTTCTTTATGTCCTGCTCCTGCTCTTCAATGTCCGCAAAATCACCGATAAGCGTTTGCTGGCGGTCCTTTGCTTAATTCCCGCCCTCGCGGCGATCGGCTTAGTCGTTCAGACCTTCGTACCCGGTTGGCTCGTCCTTGGCCCTTCTTATGCCTTGGCCCTCCTCATCGCCTATCTTTTTATTCAAACCCAAGAAGCCAATCAGGTCTATGGCCGCCTCAGCAAAGACGCCTCGACCGATCCGTTAACGGGTTTAGGGAACCGCCTCGCCTATGAAAACGTCTTGGTCCCCGTCTTAGAGACCCCGCTCGTCGAAAACTGCGCTCTCATCTTGCTCGACGTCGACGGCTTAAAGAAAATCAACGACCGTTATGGCCATCCGAAAGGCGATGAAGCCCTTCAAAAGGTCGCCACAGTACTCAAGGAGCAAATCCAGGATGCCAAAGTCATCGCCCGAATCGGGGGTGACGAATTCGCGCTCGTCGTCTTAGACCAGGATTGGGCGCAATTGGAACCCCGGATCAAAGCTTTGCTGAAGGCGGTCAAAGCCGAATCGGCCCCGAACAAAAAGTCCTATGATCTTTCATTCTGCGTTGGGGTAGCCTACAAACAAACCGATGAGCGGGACGTCAACACCCTTTATCACCAGGCCGACGCCGCTCTTTATGCCGCGAAGCATGAAGGCAAATCGTCTTACGTTCTCTATCAGGATTAATCTTTGAGGAAATGCTGCAGGGCGTAACTCACGCCATCTTCTTGAACGCTCAAGGTCACGAATTTCGCGGCCTTTTTCGCTTCGGGGATTCCATTTCCCATCGCGATCCCTTGGTAGTTTGCGATCATCTTGACGTCATTGCCTTCATCGCCAAAGCAATACACGTCCTCTTTCTTTAGGCCTAAATAGAGCCGGAGGGCTTCGACCCCAGAGGCTTTATCGACTTTGGCGTTCATGAATTCGAGGAAGCGGGGATCGCTCCGCAAAATGGAGTAAGAGTTCTTCTCTTCCGCGCTTAAATGGACCTTTGACCAATCGGGGTGTTCCCAAGCGATCATGAATTTGAGGAGAGGGTCATGCGGTTTCAAAGGGAACTTCGAAAGGTCGATGCTTTGGATCCCGTTTAAGCCGGTTTCGAAATCGATGAAAGAACCGTATTTCAGGTAACCGACCTTATCGAGGGTATAGCAATAGATATCCGCCCCGAGGTCCACCACATTTTGATGGTCGTGATAGAACCGGACATAATCGGCGAATTCGACTCCAGTGATCGAAAGCGGATGGAGATCGAGATCATAGACCGCGGCGCCATTCGCGGCGATCACGAATTTCTTTCCGGGGATGAGCTGCTCTAAAAAGACTTTGATCATCAAGCCAGGCCGCCCCGAAGCGATTGCGATCGCATCGCCTTTCCTAAGACGGTCATTCAAACGATCAATCGTGCTCTTTCGGAACACGAGGTCCGCCCCAATGAGCGTTCCATCCACATCGAAAACAAGAAGTTTCATCGGGGATTAGATCGGGAGCAAAGCCCGTAAAGGGAAGAGAACGAAATAGCCGACGTAAACGTAAGCAAACGACAAGGAGACGAAATAGATGACCGTGATCCCGGCATCGGCGATGCTGTTGCGCTTTCCGATATGGGGATGATAAAAGAGGATGAGCGGGATTAAGACGATGAGCCAAAGGTTGCTGGCCACCCCGATTGCTTTCGCATAGGTGGTTTTATTAAGCAGTTCATTCGCCAAGATGATTCCCGTGACGATGAGGCAAGCGAGCAAATTCTTGATGAAGAAGTATTGGTTTCCTTCAAAGGCGAGGGGCGCTTGTTCCGGCCCATAACGTTTCTTGATGATGAGACGGTAGAAATAAAGGAGGGTCGGATAAAAGATCGCAAAGGTAATCAAAGCAAATTGCTTTCGGACCAATAAGGAGGAAGCCCAATAAGGCCAAGCCTCCCAATACTGCAGTTTGACTCCGAACGCATAGAAATAGGAAAGGGCGAGATAGCCAATTGGGAGTAAAGCAAGTAACCGCCACCACACCACTTTCTTCGGATGGATGAAAGAGGGAGTTCGGAGCAAGAAGAGGACGATCAGGGTGTAAGAAAGAATCGCGGCCGGGAGGTTGCCGGGCATGAATTTGCTGAAGACGAGATAGAGCGAGGCGTAATAACTATCCCCGCCTTTGCCAAAGTAGGAGGAGAGCGAAATTTCAGTCACGTAATAAAGGATCGAACAGGCCGCCATCGAAATGATCGAGACCGCGGGGTTATAGCTCTTATTCTGAATCATCTCGACTTTAGTAAAGAACCAAAGGAGCATCGCCATCGTCACGAGTGGCATGAATTTGTACCAGGTTTTCGCATCGGCGATGATTCCGTAAATCTTGGTGATGTCCAAACTATTTAAGACGGGGAAAGTCGTCTTAAAGAAGAAGATCGACGAAGTCAAAATGAGCCCAATCCCAACGAGGCGGAGAAGATATTCCGGTAGAAAGGGTCGAACCGCCCAGTTCTTCGGAAGCGGATGGCTACCATGACGGGAGGGAAGATCCTCGAAGGGCAACTCTTTGCTCGCCGGGGCTTTCTTCCGTTTCTTCGCGATCAAAGCCACGCTGATGAAGACGGTGAAAAAGAAGAAAATGGCCAAGCAAATCGAACCCACGAGGGTCAAGTTGTTCCCGGTGTTATTAAGCTTTTCGGTATTGAGCCCGCATTGGCCGGCATCAACCAAAATGTCGTAGATGCCTACGTTCGGGGAAATCCCAGCGTAATCAAGCCATTTTTGATAGAGCGCATCATAGGACTTGCTCGCTTCGGCTGCCAAATTCACCTCGGCTTCCGCCGTCGCTTCGTCCACATCTTGCAGAAGAATCGTCTGAACGCTGGTGACCTCAACATATTCGGAATTGGTGAAAGTGCCAAAAAGAATATAACTGGGAAGCCCCGTTGTCATATCGAGCCCTTGGAGATAAGGGCTTTCGCCATTCCCGCCTAAGGTAATGAGAAAGGTGCCATCGTTCAGAGGCACCCCGGCGCTGAAAGTCGCTTTGAAATAGTTCTGGGTTTTTGTTGAAATGGAAACGACGAAACTTGCCCCCGTGCTCTCATCGCTATAAGTGAGGGCCTTACTCGTTCCCTCGTTCAGCAAATCATCCAATTCAGACGAAGTCCCTTTTTCGTTCACAACGTTGTAGATCATCGCGTAATCCGGTCCCGCCGCTTGATGGCTCACCGTCACGTTATTGAGGGTGACGAGACCACCGGTTAGAACTCCAGCCGAAGCCAAAAAAAGCCCAATCGAAGCGAATAAAACGGGGAGGCGGAATAAAAACTGGCCCATCTTTTCGGCAAAGCTTGGTTTCTTCGACTCCGGGAAAATCGGAGTCGGATAGCCTAAGGGATCAGAAAACACTTCTTTTTTGACGCCATAGAACGCGGCAAATAGAGCGATCTTGCTTTGAGGAATTGGAAGGTAGCCCCGCTCATACATGTAGAGCGCAAGACGGTTCGTAAGGGTTTGGTAAGCGACGGTCTTTAACGAAAGGCCGCGTTCAACCCGTAAATTATAGAGGGTCAGGTTTTGGCTCATATTGTAATAAGAATAAAACGAAATCCTTAGGATTTCGAGAGACGAGCAATATTCGAATCCTTTTTTTCACGAAAAGGGTAGAAACCGCCATGAAAAAGCACTTTGGGCTATAATCATGCCATGTCCCGCGAACACGATCTCATCATTTGGTATGAGCAGAACCGTCGCCATATGCCCTGGCGCGAAGATCCCCTCCCCTATCACGTTTATTTAAGCGAGATCATGCTCCAACAAACCCAAGTCGATACGGTCCGCTCCTATTACGAACGGTTTCTTAAGGCGTTCCCAACCATCACGGATTTAGCTAAGGCGAGCGAAGACCAAGTCCTGAAGCTTTGGGAAGGCCTTGGCTATTATTCCAGGGGGAGGAATCTCCATAAAGCCGCGGAAGAAATCGTCGCTCATTTTGGCGGAGAAGTCCCGATGGCCAAGGAAGATCTTCTTAGCCTCCCAGGGATTGGGGCCTACACCGCCCGGGCAATCCGCGCGATTGGATTCCACCAAAAAGAGATCGCGGTCGATGGCAATTTGATCCGAGTCTATTCCCGGCTTGCCGAAGACCCAGAGTCCAATCTCGAAACGATGAAAGAACACTGCGAATCCTTCTTCTTAAAGGAACTGCAGGACGAAGACCCTTCCTCTTTTAACCAAGCTCTCATGGATCTTGGGGAAACGGTTTGCCTTCCCAAAGGGGAACCCCTTTGTGACGTTTGTCCTTTTAAAGCGAATTGCTTAGCCCACCAGCATCAGAGTATTGCCCACTACCCCGCCCCGAAGAAAGCCAAGGAAAAGCGGGAAGAAAGTTGGACGGTTCTCCTTTTCGTGGCTGGAGATGAAGTCGCGATCCAGCAACGGCCTTCCTCTGGTTTGCTCGCTTCGCTTTACCAGTTCCCGATGCTCCAAGGAATCCGAAACAAAGACGAACTCAAAAAGAGCAAATACGCCATCCAATCCTGCGTGGATTTAGGAAAAGCCACCCACACCTTCTCCCATCTCGTTTGGCATCTTCAAGGCTATCGAATTGAAGTGCAGGAACCATTCAAGGAAGCGGGCTTACTGTGGGTGAAGATAACCGACCTCAAAAAACGCTACTCGATTCCGAGTGCTTTTGCTTTCTATAAAAAGAACTTATTGGAGCCCGCATGAACCACTGGACCCTTGAAGGAAAAAGTTATCAAGAAGAGAAACTCCTTGGCCATGGCAAAGGCGGTTACTCTTATTTGGTGAGCGATGAAGCTGGCCATCTTTTCACCCTCAAACAAATCCATCATGAGCCCTGCTCCTATTATCAGTTCGGGAATAAAATCCTCGCCGAAAAGAACGATTATGCCCGGCTCGTTCAAGCGGGGATCCTTTTACCTAAGCTATATGGGATCGATGAAAAACAAGAGATCATTCTCAAAGAGTATATTCCGGGCGAAACGATCGACCATCTGGTCATGAGAGAGGAAATCACCCCCGCTATTGAAACTCAGATCCTTGCTTTGGCCGCCAAGGCGAAAGCGGCTGGCCTTAATCTCGACTACTATCCCACGAACTTCATCTTTGCTGAGGGGATCCTCTATTACATCGATTACGAATGCAACGATTACGACGAACGATGGTCCTTTGAAAAATGGGGCCGACTCTATTGGAGCCGCACCCCGGAATTCCTCAAAGCTTTTCCCACCGATTAAAACTGGTGGGTGTAGATTTTGTCGAAGTTGCCTTCTAAGGCCCAATAGACTTTGTTTTCGTGGGCGGAATAAACCATGGAGACTCGCGTCGGGAAATCGGAATTGAGGCACTGCTTCAAGACGGCTAAGCCATCCTGAGCGTTGAAATTATCGCCCGCTTGCTGAAGGAGCGAAGAGGCGGTGAGATAACGGTTATACCCAGAATACGGGGCGTCTTTCGTCGCCATCGGCTCGAAGAAAGAGAAATTGGCGAGGATGGTGTAGCGTTCTTCCCGAATTTTGTTGCCCCGCCCTGGCTCCAAAATAAGAGCCTGGCCAAAGCGGTTCACGAGCATCGCGTGGAGCGAAATCCCCGGGGCGTTCACTAAGGGGCGCGCCGCCAAGATCTGCTGAACTTGCTCAAAGGAAACTTTGCTATAAAGATAATCTTCATTCAGAAGATCGATCCGTTGGGTATTCAGAGAGCTAAGGGTTTCACCTTTGGCCGAAGCCGGGCACATCAATTCGCAAGCGAATCCCCCATCTTTGTTCACGCCGAAAGGGGCAGTCCAACGGCCGTGGAAATTGAAAACGCCATAGACCACTTGGTCATTGGATTTCACCTTGATCTCGGTTTTGGGGTCGGAATCAAAGTTAAAACCGACGATGACGTCATTTCCTTTATAGACAAAGGACGTGCACATACGTGTTCAAAGTAGCATTAACGCTTACGGATTGCAATAGGCCCGATGCGGAAAATAGCGGAGTTTAGCGGGTGTTATTGGGCTTTGGGGGCCGCGTCTTTATGGGGCAAGGAGAAATGAATCACTAACGTCACTATAAACAAGAAGAACGAGATGATCGCGAACATCAACATCACCCAAGTCCAGCTGCTGCCTTTGACCGCGAGAGTGTAGATTCCCATGCAAGCCATGTAGACGAAAAGCCAGGCAATGCCGAAACTTAAGAAGAAACTCGGCCAAGTCCCAATCGACTTCCCCGTTAGGAAAAGGATGAAGTAAAGAAGGAGCGGAACTAACG
>MVZL01000018.1 GCA_002068375.1 Tenericutes bacterium ADurb.BinA155 | reverse complement strand
GAGTGGTGGCCTGGGGTTGTTACGATTTCCCTTCGATCTTGCTCACCATCATCGGCATTGTCCTCGATGTCGTCTATTTCTCCGATCTTAAACGAACCGATGCCGCCGCGATCATCTCAGAACAAGATGAAGCCCGCTATCTTGAAGCCAAGCAAGAAGCGATGGTTCGCCAAGTCCAACCCCACTTCCTCTTTAACTCCTTAACTTTGCTTCAAAACCAGTACCATAAGTCGATGCGAGAAGGCGACGGGGCATTGACCCTAGTCTCGGAGAGCTTAGCTTCCTCGATCGCCGCCAGCCAAAAACCGCTCGTCCCTTTTGAGGACGAATTAGCTACCCTCCGGGCCTACGCCGCCTTAATGAATTTGCGGAATGATACCAAGATCCCCTTGGTGATCGATTCCACTTTCTCCGGCTTCCAAGTTCCTCCACTTTCCCTGCAAACCTTCATCGAAAATGCCTTTAAGTACGCAAAACTGACGGAGGTTCCGAATGGACAAATTACCCTAACTTGCCACCGCGATCTTAGCCGCGTCCTCATTAAGATCAGCGATAACGGAGTGGGGTTCGATTTGAAAACGGTCGACGTGAAAGTTCACACCGGTATTGAAAACGCCAAGTTCCGTTTGAGTTATACTTTAGGAGCAACGGTGAACATAGAAAGCGAGGTTAATAGGGGAACCGACGTCATTATCAGTGTTCCTTTAGGACTGTATGGAAAATAAGGTTTTGAAAATCATTGTGGTCGATGACGAGATGGCCGCGCTCAACACTTTCTTGCTGAATATCGTGGATCGTCCCGATGTTCAATATCAGATGTTCCGGGAAAATCCGGAAGCGGCGATTGCCTACGCCAAAGGGAACCAAGTCGACGCCGCCTTCCTCGATATCGCGATGCCGAAGATGAACGGGGTCGATCTCGCTAAGGCCTTAATTAAGGAAGACCCGGGCATCGTTATCTTCTTTATTACTTCCTATACCTTCGATGAAGAAGAGACCGCCCAAGCTTTAGGCAGGAACTTTGGCGGTTATTGCTATAAGCCCTATGAGCCCGGCGTGATCGTGAAGCAGTTGGACCGCCTTATTCGGCAACGTCAGCAAAGCGCCGCTCGGACTGTTCGGATTCGGACCTTCGATGCGTTTGACATCTTCGTCGACGGCGAGCCGATCGACTTTCGGAGCAAGAAGAGCAAAGAGCTTTTGGCCTATGCCGTCAACAAGAATGGAGCCTATGCGACGATGGGGGAGGCCGTCGAGGCCCTTTGGCCCGATAAAGATAGCGAAATCGGCAAGATTTCCTACCGCGATTCCGTCTGGAAACTTAAGCGGACCCTCAATGAAAACGGCCTCGATAATCTGATTGAATTCCAGCGGGGCCGTTTCCGAATCAATAAGGACGCCGCGACCTGCGATCTCTGGGAGGTCTATGACGGAACGAGCGAACTCACATCGATTGTTTCTTACCTCCCGACTTATGAATGGGCCATCGATTACGAAGCGACGATCATGGACCTCCTCGAGAAGAAACTGAAATCGACGATCAAAAAGATTTAACCCAGCCTCACCTATGGAAGAAGTCAGGGAAAAAGAGGAAAATAAAAGTTATGGAAAACAAACGCAAAGTCATCTGCACCTCAACGGGATGCATTGAGTACGCCCCCGAACGTTATCGCAAGCTCGGGATTGGAATTATCCGGGTTCATTTCTTCTTCAAAGGGAAAGAGTACCTCGAAGGTCTCGACCTCGATCCGGTCTCCGTCTACAAGCAGATGGAGAACGTGAAAGATACCAAGAACAATCTGCCCCATACCGCGATTCCGACTTATGACGAAGTGGCGGCTCAATTCAAACAAGCGATCGAAGAAGGCTACCAAGAGATCATCGTGATTGCCCTCTCTTCGTATCTCGGCGGGACCTGGAACTTTATCCGTCTCGTCGCCAAAGATTTCCAGAGCAAGATCAAAATCCATGTGATCGATGCCAAGATCACCTGCTTCCCCGAAGGCTATCTTGCCGTCAAAGCGCAAGAATGGATCAATGCCGGAATGCCGACCGAGCAAATCTTGAAAGAGATTGAGTGGATCAAAGCTCGTCAAGAATTCCTCGGGATTGATGCGAAACTGGATTACCTCATTTATAACGGCCGCTTAAAAGGTGGCAAGGCCTACTTAGGCAAGATGATGTCGATTTGCCCAGTCGTCCATTTCTCCCACGATGGGGAATTGGTTCCTCTCACCAATGTGATCGGTCAGACCGGTGCCCTCAAGAAGACCTGCCAGATCCTCTTAAAGCTGATTGGGAACCGCGATCCGAAAGATTACATCCTCTATCACGTCTATACCGGACCTTCGCCGTTAGATAAGCTCAAGATCATTGAGCAGCGTTACGGGATCAAGACCAATCACGAAGACGTGATTATGTCCCCGGTCTCCGGCTGCCATAATGGTCCGTGGCTTGCGGGCTATTGCCTCGACTTCATTCGGCGTCCGGACGAACCACTCGAATAACTTCGGCACAAGAAAAGGAGGCGCGAATTCGCATTCACGTCTCCTTTCTTTTTACATTTTAATGAGTTCGTAGGATCGACTGCCTAAGCCGATTTCTTCGGCGTGGCTGATCGCCGAATCATCATTGACTTCGGGGTCGTTGTCTTTGAAGGGGTCCCCGGTGCTCTTAAAGCCCGGTTTCCGTTGCTGCTCCCCTAATTGGGAATTGGCGAAAGCTTCTTCTTTAGCGCAGAGATCAAGGCAGGCTTGGTCGAGGGCGACCGGATCGAAGGAGCAAAGCATTCCAACGTCGGGTAGGATCGGGGCGTCGTTATTCGGCCCGCAATCGCAGCGGGGCGAAACGTCCATGATGAGACTGACGTGAAAGGTCGGGCGATTCTGGCAAACCGCCTTCGCGTATTCCGCCATCCGATAGCCTAAAAGTTCATTCGCATTCCAATTGATCGGAGCGATCGCATCGAAATTGCAGGCCCCAATGCAGCGGCCGCATCCTTTGCAGAGCTGCTCATTGATCAGGGCTTTGTTATTCGGATAGGTGATCGCGTTGGATCCACAGACTTTGCTGCAGCTCCGGCAACCCCGGCACTTGCCTTGATCGACCCGCGGAGTCCCCGAGCAATGCTGCTCCATCTTGCCCGCTCTTGAACCGCAGCCCATTCCAATATTCTTGAGGGCCCCGCCAAAGCCCATTTCTTCATGGCCTTTGAAGTGGGTGAGCGAAATAAAGACATCCGCGTCTATGATGGCCTTGCCAATATGGGCTTCCTTCACGTAAGTTCCCCCTTCGACCGGCACATCTTCTTCATCGGTTCCTTTTAAGCCATCGCCGATCAGGATTTGGCAACCGGTGGTGGTGGGGTTAAAGCCATTGATGTTCGCGCAGTCGAGATGTTCGAGCGCGTTCTTCCGGGAACCAGGATAGAGGGTATTGCAATCGGTTAAGAAGGGTTTGCCCCCGCATTGTTTGACCAAATCCGCGACGGCTTTGGCGTAGTTCGGGCGGAGATAAGAGAGATTGCCCATCTCGCCAAAATGCATTTTGATCGCGACGAATTTGCCATTCAAATCCATCGTTTTGAAACCGGCTTTGATCATTAAGCGTTGAAGCTTACCGGTGAGCGGCTCAAAACCAACGGTGCGGAAGTCAGTGAAATAGACTTTGCTTTTATTCATAAAGGAACCTCATTCCTTATTTTAAACTCAACAGAGACTACTTCTTTAGCGAAAAGTGAATTCGTTCGGACGTCTCTGACGTTTTTTGGAAGCCGACCGCTTCGATCATGGCAATCGAGGGGGCATTCTCAGGGAACGACTCGACCCGAAGTTCATGGAAGCCGAGGTTATTAAAGGCATAAGCGATGAGGGCGTGGAGCGATTCTTTACCATAGCCTTGGCCCTGGGCTTCCTTAAAAAGACGAAGGCCGATTTCAGCCGAGCCATCATTTTGGAAGTCATAGAGTTCGAGAGCGCCCAAAAGACGTTCGTCGGTTTTGCTCTTCACCATATAGGTCCAGCAGCTCTTTTCGCGATAGCCCGCTAAAATATCGCGATAGAAGAAATCGGGATTCACTTCTTCCCCGGGTTTCAGATCCTGATGGAAGTCGTAGCCCCAATAACGGTTGATCTCCGGATCGGACACCAAATCGAAATAACGGGCTTTGTCCGTTTCCTCCATCGGGACGAAAAGTAACCGCTCCGAAGAGAATAAGGATGGCGCTTTCAAAAGGTCAATCGGATTTAGGACTTCAAAGAAACGCTTCTCCAAGAGTTCGAGGGGATGGAGTTGTTCTTTGGCGGAACGCAGCCCCTCATTGCCATCATCTTCTTCGCGGTTCACATAGAGGGCATCGCCCCCGAAGGTTTTGAGGTATTCGCTGGTGAGGGCTTGGTAGATTCCGTCGTATTCCCGCAAGGCTTTTTCGATGTGCTGATAGATCGTATCGCCTTGGCGTTCACCCATGCCAAAGCCGATGATTTTGCCATTGAGTTCGAAATAACCCATTTGGGCTTTGATGCAGCAGAAGTGATGAATCATTTCTTTGGTGAGAGCGATTTCTTCTAAGGAAATATCGCGATCCTTATTCTCAGCGACATAGGTATCGAGAAAGGTCTCTAAGCGCGGCTCGTCCTCTTTGGTCCCGATTTTGAAAAGAGCGGTGGGGTGCATCCGTTTAAACCGATTGGCGTTATGGCGTTTTGACTCGTAACGCTTCCCTGGGAAGTCCCTTAGATCACTGAGGTTATAAAGATAGTCGGACCAAGCGGGATCCTGAAGAACTTGATGATGAGGGTAACGGGCGCTGAGGAGTTCGGCTTGTTCTTTGCTTAAGGCATAGAAGGCCAATTTCTTTTGTGTCGCGAGGCAATAGGCTTCAGCCGTTTCTAAGGCCGCCTCAATGTTATCCCCTAGTGGGAAAAGGAACGCCGATTCATTGGGAGCGTAGTCTTTTTTAATGAGAAGAGTCTTATCAACGATCGCATATTCGCTAGGATACTCATTCCGCCACATGAAGATGTTGCCGGGCGTGAGGTCGCAGAAGCGTTGACCCTTTTCCGGAAGAAAGGGAGTGATGTCGGTGAGACTCTCATACGAAAGTTTTTGGAAGGGAACCATAACTTTAATTAAATCATTATAGGCCGGATTCGCCAGCGATTTGCTTGGGGACGAAAAAAGCCGCACGGACATTAGGGGGAACGTTCAATGCGGTTTTCAATGATTTCGGGGGAGCCCGCACGGGGCTATCGAAATCATCGCTGGTCCCTTCGTCAGAAATCCGAAGATTTCATTTCGTGGGACAGCAACATCTTACAAAAGGTGACCGGACTTTTTAATGGGGAAATGTAGGAAAGCGGTTACAGCGAAAAATCGGGGTGCAATACATTTTTTTCAAGTCGCCCTTCGGGAATGCTAAAATAACCCCGATGATTAAAATCGTTATTGCGGATGATGAATCCGACGCGATGAACCGGCTTTCTTCGCTCCTTAAAAACTTCAGTTCCGACTTTGAAGTCGTTGGAGCTTTTAACAATGGTTACGACGCGCTTGAAGGCGTCCTTTCCTTGGCGCCTGATCTTCTCATCACCGATATCAAAATGCCCTTCATCGATGGGATCGAAGTGATCAAACGGGCCAAGATTGAGTTGCCGCTTCTTCAATCCATCATCATCACCGGTTATGACTCCTTTGACTTTGCCAAACAAGCGATTGACCTCGGGGTCGTTGGTTATATCTCAAAGCCGATTACCCAAGAAGAATTGGGGACGGTTTTAGCCAAAGCCAAATCCTCAATTTCCCGTCAGCTCGAAATCGATACCAATCTTTCGACCCTTCAAGAAAAGGAGCAGACCGAACTTCGGATGTTCCAACAGAATGACCTGTGCCGGATCCTTTCGCTTAAGGATATCCCCGATAACCTTTGGGCCCGGTTAAAGCAAGATAAGGTCGATCTCACCAAGAAATATTTGCTGGTCGCGGTCTACGATTACGACCAAGAAATCGACCAGATCGATTACGACAAACTCGAATTGGCAAACTATTACGAACACCAATACACCCAGTCTGAGATTGGACGTTGCCATTCTTTCTATTGCTTTGACCGCAGCGAAAACGTGGTGGTGATCGTTACCGACGATGCCCCGATTAACCGCGACGAACTTGAATCGATTTTCTCGGTGATTCGAAGCAAGATCGAAAAGACGACCGGCATTTCCGTCTCGATCGCTTGTTCCGAAATCGATGCCGAAGATCCCAGAACCCGGAACTTCCGGAAACTCTTCCGCCACGTGATCCGGACCTTATCCTTCCGGACCGTCACCGGTGGGGGCGAGGTCCTCTTCTTCGATGACGTGAAGAAAGAAGAAGTGAGCGTGGGCAAGGTCGACGATCATGAATATGACACTCTCACCTATGACCTCCTTTATGGTCGCCCGGAGCAAGTGAAGGAACGCTTAGGCGCCCTGGTCGAGCGGATCACTTCGGTCGAATACGCCGACTCTCACACCTTCATCGTTTCCAATATCGTGAATGCCCTGCTTAAGGCCTGTACCTCGCTACATGACCTTTACGCGGATTACGCGAGTAATAACGATATTCTCAACACCGCCGTTTCTGCTAAAGGCGCGGAGAGTCTATTGAGTTTGTTCAATCGTTTGGTCGATGAAATCATCAAAGTGAACGAAAAGACACGCACGGGTAGCATCAAATCCTCTTCGGAGCAGTTGCAGGACTATATCGCCCTTCACTATGCCGACCCGAATATTTCGCTCGATAGCGTTTCCTCCGCCCTCAGCTATAGCGTTTCTTATATTTCCTTATTATTAAAGAAGGAAGGAACTTCGTTCACCAAATACGTGACCGAGCTTCGGATGCAGAAAGCCAAAGAACTCTTAGCCGATCCGAGCTCCAAAGTAATCGTCGTGGCCTCGCAGGTTGGCTACAGCGATCCGTTCTATTTCTCCCATTGCTTTAAAAAATTCTATGGAATCAGCCCAGCGGACTACAGGGAAAAAATAAATTCTTCCATTCGGTCGGCTTCCGGCTCGGCGCCTCAATTGGATCTGTCATTTTGGCGTTTGCGATTGCGATTGTCATCTCGGCTTTCGCCGTCTTCAACTCCTATTCGATCTCCTACGCCCGCACTCAAGTTGAGGCAATGGCCGATACGGTCGCTGATAACTATGACAACTATTTCTCCTCGGTCATTTCGGTGTCGAACCGGGTGGCTTCGCTCACCTATAACGTCGATGATGTCGCCGCCTCCAAAGCCAGCTTGACGGATCAGTTTGATTCGATTCTGGCCGTCAAAACCGATATCACCTCAATTGCCCTCTACTCCGAGGATGGGACAACTCTCTTTGTCAACGATTCGACCTCATTACCTCAAAAGAATGGAGTTTCGAAGGAGCTTTGGTTCCAAAAAGCCATGGCAAACCCGACCCTCAATGTCTTCACACCGAGCATTGAAAACTCTTTTATCATGTCAAAGGTCCTCGCCTACGACAAAGGCGCGGGTTCGACCGTTCTCTTCGTGAAGGTCTCTTCCGTCGCTTCCTCGATCTATCAAGTCGATCTCGGCTATAACGGTGGGATCTTGATTTACGATAAGGATTACGTTGCGGTCTATTCTTCTGATACCAATCTGACCGCCGAGCAGATTCCGTTATTGAAAGCGGGCGTAATCGGTTACCGCGAGGTCAGCTACGCGACCCATACCTATGTGCTCAGCCAATACACGATTTCCAATACCCAGTGGCGCTTAGCGATCTTTCAGAACTTCGATGCCGTCAAGGCGACTATGAACCGTTTCATTTGGACCATCATGATCTTGGTCGCCGCCCTCGTCGTCGTGACAATCTTGATCTTGATTGTTGTTACCCGCAGCATTACAAGGCCTCTTTATGCCTTACGTTCCTCAATGCAAAAGGTCGAGGAGCAAGGTTATACCTCTTATGAACCAGTACCGATTTCCGGTTCGACCGAAACGCGAGACCTTGGTCGGAACTATAACGAGATGATGCTTCGGATCAAAACCTTGAACGAAGACGTTTTGGCCGAGCAGAACGCCCAACGCTTAAGCGAACTCCATGCGCTTCAAAACCAAATCAACCCTCATTTCCTTTATAACACCCTCGACTCAATCGTCTTTATGATTGATGACGGCAAGAATAAAGAAGCCTCGGAGATGGTGGTGGCCCTCTCCCGTTTCTTCCGGATTTCGATCTCCAAAGGCCGTAACATCATTCCGCTTAAGGATGAGGTCGAACACGTCCGAAACTATTTGCTGATCCAGAAGCTCCGTTACAAGGAAGCCTTCGAATACACCTTTGACGTCCCGGAGGATCTGAATGATCTTTTGGTGCTGAAACTCATTCTCCAGCCGATCGTCGAGAATGCGATTCAACATGGGCTTCTCAATAAAGACGGGGTGGGCAAAATCGCCATCGCCGCTCATATGGAAGGCGAGATCCTCGTTCTTTCCGTCACCGACAATGGCTATGGCATCATGCCAGAGAAGATCGACGAGATCTATGAATCTTTCAAAGACAAGAATGTCTATAACGGGGTTGGACTCAAGAACGTCTATCAACGCCTCAAAATTTATTTCGGCGAGAAAGCCGATGTGAAAGTCACTTCGGTCCTCGATGAAGGGACGACCGTGACGTTAATCATTCCAGTGAAGGAGCGCAAGATCAATGAAGAATAAGCGGGTTTGGATAGGGTTATTGCCCTTTTTGGCTTTGGTCTCTTGCGGGACTTCCGCCCACAAGTTTGACCTTTTCGTCTACGATGATTCCGATACCTTCATCACCTCGCTGAAAGGAGCGATCCTTACCGATTTTGGGGCGGAGCTTCCCACTTTTACTGAGAATGATGCGGCCCGGTCTCAGACCACTCAGAATAAGCAAATCCTCTCTTCGCTCGAAAGCGGGACCAAACTTTTGCTCGTGAACCTTGTCGACCGCCTCGCCGCTTCGGCCATCATCGAAAAGGCTGATGCGGCGAAAGCCTCGATCATCTTCTTCAACCGTGAGCCCCTCCAAAGCGATCTTTCGACTCACACCAATATGTTTTATGTTGGGTCCAACGCTTCCCAAGCCGGAAAACTCCAGGCCGAACTCGCCGAACAACTCTTCCCTTTAAAGGAGTTGAACGCGAAGACCTGCTCTTTTGATAAGAACGGAGATGGAGTCATCCAAATCGCCATCATCAAAGGCGAGGAAGGCCACCAGGATACTGAACTTCGGACCAAGTGGTGCACCCAAAAACTGAAGGATGATGGCTATAACATTTCAATTCTCACAACCGAGACCGGCAACTGGACCACCAAAGGCGGCGAAACCGCAATGAAGAGTATCGCTTCGAACTATTACGATGCCACCGATAGCAGCAAAGCCAACGTCGAACTGGTCTTTTCCAATAACGACGATATGGCTTCAGGCGCAATTAGTTATCTCCAAGGAGAAAAGATTTTAAAGGATGACGTCACCTCCGATCAGCAACCGATTCAGTTCATCGGTTTCGATGGAACTTTGACCGGCCGGTCTTTGATCACCAGCGGGTTGATGTATGGGACGGTTCTTAACGATGCCGCAACCCAGGCTAAAGACATCTACAATTTGGCTTCCGCGATCATTTCCAAGTCCGATATTACATCGTTTTCCCAGTTCGATTATGTCGATGGGAAGTTGATTACTAAAGCTTTGCTTTAAGGAAATCGTTTAGAGATTTTTCTATTGCGGTTATCGTTTTCTTCATGGCCCTGAAACCCCTTACATCCGAGAATAAAGTCAACTTTATTGCAAAGGAGGAAAAATCAGCAATGAAGAAAAGTCTTGTCGCAACAAGCGCGATTCTTGCGTTAGGCAGTATCGCCCTTGCAGCCTGCGGTGGCTCGTCTAGCAAAGCCGCCGATGTCTTCATCTATCAGTTCTCCGATACCTACATCGGAACCGTCCGTTCTGCGTTAAAGACGGATCTCGAGGGTGTCAGCATCACTCCGAACTTCTATGATGCCGCCGGCGTTCAGGCCACTCAGACCCAGCAAATCGAAACCGCCATCAGCGACGGCTCGAAGCTGCTCGTCGTCAACGCGGTCGAACAAAAGGCCGCTGGTCTCTCGATTGCTCAAAAGGCGAAAGCCGCGAGCACTCCGGTCATCTTCTTCAACCGCGAGGTTGATGATGCTGCCGTCCAAGCCTATGACAAGGCTTGCTTTGTTGGCACTGATCCGGATCAGGCTGGCTATATGCAAGGCGATATTATCGCCGATGCCCTCATCAAAGACGGCCAGCTCAACACGCTTTGGGACAAGAACGGCGATGGCGTGATCAAATACGTCATGCTTCGCGCCGATCTCGACAATGCCGAAGCCAATGGCCGGACTAAATACTCGGTCCAAGAAGCCAATACCAAGCTCAAAGCGGCTGGTTTGAAAGAACTTGTTCAATTGGGCGTTGATACCAACTGCGGCTGGGACAAAGCGAAGGCCAAGGAAGCCCTCGACAGCATGATCACCACTTATGGTGTGGCTGGAGATGGCATCGAAATGGTCATCGCCAACAACGATGATATGGCGTTAGGCGCAGTTCAATCGCTCGCTGCCAATGGCTATAACGATGGCAAGAGTGGCAAGAACGTTCTTGTCACTGGCGTCGATGCGACCTCGGCCGCGCAGACCGCGATCAAAGCCGGAACGATGTATGGCTCAGTCAAGCAGGATGCCGAAGCTATGGCAAAGTGCATCGCTGCTCTGTCGGCCAACGTTCTCGATGGCAAAGACTATCTCGCTGGAACTACCTATACTTGGCAAGCCTCTGACGTGCACAAGATTCGTATTCCGTACGCGAAGTACGTCGGCTAATCGATCTTAAAGGACCGGGGGCGGTCTTTAAAGCCGCCCCCTCTCCTTCTTTTATTTCTTTTAAGGAGGACCAGATATCATGGCGGAACAACATAACGCGCAGAAAATCCCTGTGGCTTCGAATTCATCGGAATCGAAGGACAACGATTATCTGCTCGAAATGATCGATATCTCGAAATCCTTTCCAGGCGTTCGTGCGCTTGATCATGCGCAACTAAAATTAAAAGCCGGCCAAGTTCACTCCCTCATGGGCGAAAATGGCGCCGGAAAATCGACGCTGATGAAGTGCCTTTTCGGCATTTATCACCGCGATGAAGGCGATATCATCTACCAGGGCCGCTCCGTCTCTTACCAAACGACCAAAGAAGCGCTCGAAGATGGAATCGCGATGGTCCAGCAGGAGTTAAACCAAGCCCTCAAGATGTCGGTCATGGACAACCTTTGGCTCGGTCGTTATCCGACGTATCCTCATACCAACTGCATCGATTCGTCCAAGATGTACCAAGACACGATGATGGTGTTTGCCAAACTTGGCATCAGTAACATCGACCCGAAAGCGATCCTGTCGACCCTTTCCGTTGCTGCCCGTCAAATGATTGAAATCGCGAAGGCGGTCTCTTATAACGCGAAAGTGGTGGTCTTTGATGAACCGACCTCCTCGCTTTCCGATAAGGATATTGAACAGCTTTTCCGCATCATCGACATGTTGAAGAAAAAAGGATGCGGCATTATTTATATTTCCCACAAGATGGATGAGATTCTCAGAATCTCCGATATGGTCACGATCATGCGCGATGGCAAATGGGTTCAAACCACTCCGGCCAAAGACCTCGATATGGGCAAGATTATCAAAGCGATGGTCGGTCGGGCTTTAACCAACCGCTTCCCGCCGAAAACCAATCACCCTGGCGAGCCTTATCTTGAGGTTGAGCATCTTACGGGCAAATATGGCAGCAACGCGATTCAGGATGTCTCTTTCACGGTTCGTCGCGGCGAAATCCTCGGTCTTTCTGGACTAGAAGGTGCGGGCAAATCCGAGTTGCTTCATACGATCTTCGGAACCCGGACCCGTTTATCGGGTCAAGTCTATAAGAACGGGATTCTTTGTAACAATAAGAATTCGGTCGAAGCGATTAAAAACGGCTTTGCTCTTTTAACTGAAGAACGGCGCGCGACCGGCATCTTCGGCGTCCTTTCGATTAAAGAGAACGCGACGGTGGCCTATCTCGATCACTATCTCGGGCCGACTGGCTTAAATGATTCCCTCATGAGCAAAGAAACCGATTGGGTCATTAAAGCGATGCACGTCAAAACCCCATCGCAGAAGACCCAAATTAAATCCCTCTCCGGCGGTAACCAGCAGAAGGTCATTCTCGGGCGCTGGATGCTAACCCAGCCGGATGTCTTACTGCTCGATGAGCCGACCCGTGGCATCGATGTCGGGGCCAAATACGAAATCTATCAGCTGATTCTCGATATTGCCAACCAAGGCAAAACCGTCATCATGTGCTCCTCGGAAATGCCGGAACTCTTAGGCGTTTGCGATCGGATCGCCGTGATGAGCAACTATCATCTCGCGGGAGTCGTCGAAGCTAAGGGAGCGACCCAAGAGGAGCTCATGCACTTAGCTTTCAAATATATATAAAAAGGAGAAAACCTATGGCAGTAGCAGCAACGAAGAAGCAAGTGGAGACGGCACCAGCCGAATCCAAACCCACCGGCGGTGTTGAGGC
>MVZL01000017.1 GCA_002068375.1 Tenericutes bacterium ADurb.BinA155 | reverse complement strand
ACATAGTCGAATCCATTGAGGAATTTGGCTAGCGACGAGGCTTTGTTCTCGTCATTAAACATAATATTAGGTTTTTAAGAAACCTCCTTTGGGCACATTATACCCGAAATGAAGGACAACACGGGATTTTTCGCTTTTTCTTGTAAAAAATGATGAAAACGCAATGTAAACGCTATCAAGTGCCTGTAAGCGCTTTTTTCAAAGTTAAGTATTTGTCGCACTTTTTTAATGTAAGTGCTTTCTGAAAACGCTATCAAAGGTTTGAACCCTTGTCAGGCTTTTTTCTTCCCCTATATTAGGTGCGGCTCCGGGAAATCGGAGCGAGAAATGGAGGTGCGCATTATGTTAGACACCAAAGTCGAATACGAAGAACAAGCCGATGAAGAGCAGATCGTTGATACCGATCAGAAGGTTGAAGAGAACACCTTCATCGCTGACCTCTACGCCAATACGCAGGTCGCGATCAATGGACTTCGCTAAAGCCAGAAGATCATTCGAATCAAAAAGGAGATTAAACACCATGAAAAACATTGTTAATCAGGAAAAGAAAGTCGAATCGAAGAAAGCCGTTGAGAACCGCAAGTACGACGAGAAATTGGCGAAGCTTGCTGCGGCGGCCCCCTTATTCTCCGACGATGAAGCCCGCGCTTACTAATTTAGTAGGCTAAAGGTTTGCCGTAATAGGATTCGTAGCACGCTTTGCAAGCGTTAAACGCCTCATCGCGCAAACGAATCCGTTCGGCCTTAGGATCGGCGTTTGCGTTCGGATAGATCGGTTTCAGAATATGGACCGTCATCCCGCGCGGATACATGTGATCCGGGGTCGGATCCGGATGCTTCCGCGGTTTGAAAGTAATAAAGCACGGAATCACGGGAACATTAAATTTCACAGCCCAAGCAAAGGCCCCGTCTTTAAAAGGACGGGGTTTTTCGTAATACCACCACTCCGACTGTTCCGGATAAACCGTGACGTAATGGTGTTTCTCGAGCGCCCGCTTGATATTGCTTTCGAAATAACGGAGATCTTTTAAGAAGTCATTGGGCATTGGCATCATCCCAGCTGCCCGAATCGCGTCGCCAAACTTGCCTTTCATATTGTTGAAGGGAGCGGCAACGAAGTGGGTGTAATGACCTTTCATCGCTTTTTTGATCGCGATGCAATCAAACATCTGAACGTGATTGGACACCACGATTGCGGATTTGATCCCTTTGATGTTCTGCCGGCCCACCACGTCAAGCTCTTCCCACTTATGAGCGACCTTGACCATGAACTCATCAACCCCGAAGGTCATCGTAGCCCACCGGGCAAAACGCTCCTTCAAACCCACCGGAAAATAATGGAAAGACGAATCCACGGGCATCGCGATTGAATAATCAATCGGATCGACATGGGTATCGAATTTTTGCTCTTTTTCTAAGGCCAAGATCCGTTGGTGGATCTCTTCGCGGGTGACTTGTTCCTTCGCCATGATTACGCCTTGGTGGCCGGGCTATCTTCTTCGACCCGGGCAATCACATCCCAATGCTGGGAATTGAGGTTCAATAAAGCACCGGCAACAATCCAGGTATAGTCCATGTAGAAGATCGGGTGAGCGAAGATCAAAAGAATCTTTTTCCACACGGGCATCTTGATGTTTTTCCAATCGATGACGACCGCGAATAAGCTCATGATCCAATAAGAGAGATAAACGATTCCAAAGGAAGACGCCGCCACGATGAAGGCCATACTCCAGGCCGAGTCATGAAGGCAAAGGAGCACCACGCCCATGATGGTCGCCGCAATCGAATAAATCGTGGCCGCGCCGATGTAGTAATAAATGATCCAAAGACAATGGGCGAAGTAACGGTTACTCACCGAAGCCATCGAGTTGACCTTGGTGTTATAGAGCCGCCGGCTATCGACCACACCGGTCATCCAACGTTTTCTCCGTTTATTCGTCATCGAAAGGGAGGGGGCTTCTTCCATATAAAGTTTGGCATAGCCATAATAGAACGTCCGATAACCGTTCGCGGCGATATCGTTCATGAATTCGACGTCTTCGGTTAAGGTACTCCGATAAGGCCAGCCATCGTTAATTTCAACGATGTCTTTCCGCAACATGATGCCGGTGCCAACGGTGAAAGCCACATAGTTATGCCGGCTCTTCCA
Source organism: Tenericutes bacterium ADurb.BinA155 (assembly GCA_002068375.1). Next base: position 12,029 of record MVZL01000017.1, on the reverse strand, counting down.
ACGATTGCCCATTTCATCCATGAGCGTCCAAATGATGCCATTGCAGGCTTGCTGCAAAGTGGCTTTCTTCTCCATCGAATAATTCTTCACGAGCTTTTTGCCTTGGATGATCTGGGCACCCGAAGCCAAAGCGTTATTCATTTCTTCGACGTAGTTCTTCTCGATTGCGCAGTCGGCGTCGATGATCAAATAGGCATCAAAACCCGTTTGATCGTGGCGCATAATCGCGTGAAGGCAGCTATCGAGAGCATCGCCTTTGCAGCTTTGATTAGCGACCACGTGGGTGTGAAATCCATACTTATGAGCCAAAGCGATCGAAAGATCGTTCTTCTCTTTGACGATCACGAAAACTTCGAAGTTGGTATAGGTTTGTTCTTTGAGGTTTTTCAGTAAGCCTTCAATCGTCGCACTCTCATTACGAGCAGGGACGAGGACGGCAATCCGATTCTTGGTCGGATTCTCAAGATGCTTGTCTTTCTTTAATGCCCCAAACCAGCCAATCAGACACGGACTATAAAGCACGAGGCACAACGCCTCAAAGAAACATAAGATTAAGAAGGAGAATAAGATCCATTTTTCCATAAGTCATTCCTCGTTAACGTGTTCGCGTTTGAATTTCAAGAAGTCGAAGTAGAGTTGATCGTGGGCGTACGTATGCCATTTCCGGTGAACTTCATCGATCTGCCAGGGTTTCACATTGATAATGTGGAACGGGAACCAGATGATCATTTTGCAGTAATGGCGGATCACGGTCTTCTTGGTCAAATGCCGCATGGCGTTGAAGCGACGGGGCAAATAACATTTCCGTCCGGTCAAGCAACGATTCAAGGCGGTCTGGTCCGGGAAGCTCATTAAGATTTTGTTGGCTTGTTCACGGGCCCGGAAAAAGAGATGCTCGCGTTTGGCTTGAGCCATATCGATCAATAGGACGCCGGCATTGACGTAATTGACTCCGATGAAGAAACGACCAAGGTAATCCCGGACCGCCCCTACGGTTTTGCCTTTGAGGTCATAGTCGAAGAGCGTTTTGATGTCCCCGGTCACAACCGTATCGGCATCGATATAGATAAGACGATCAGGAATCGCGGGAATCAAATCCATCAATAAGCGTAATAAGGTGTAAGGGGTGTAGCCGTTTTTGAGGTTGATGCAGTTCCCCATGTATTGATCAAAAAGAGCCCGGACATCGATTAAGTGGACCCGGCTTTCGTCATTGAGGGGCCGAATCATTTCTTCCAAAGTCGCAGCTTGTTTCTCGCTGATCGGGGTGAACTTCGGATTCAAGTCGACGAAGCTCGCGGTCAAAAGATAAACCGAGATCGGTTCTTTGGTATGCTGGGCCATCGAAAGAAGCGACAGCATGAAGCCATCGTAGACGCCGGTATTGCCCGAATAAACAACATTAATCATTTGGCAATCCTCCGGTTATCTTTGATGTAATGAATCGTCACGTAGGTCGACTCTTTGGCCGCCCGTTCCTTCATCGTGTTATAAATCCGATCGCGTAAATCGAGATGGCGTTCGTTTTCCGATAACTCCAAATTCGGATAGAACGGCCCATCGACATAGGTCACAATCCGCGGCTTTTTGCCGACGCGGCGTTTCTTGTAGCAATTGGTGAAGCAGAACGAAGGATCGCCGAAGCGGACCGGATACTTGAAAGAGACGCCTTTGAAATCCCGGATCCCGGTGTAATACGGCCAGAGGTGGGCTTCAGGATAAATCATGATGACGTTATGTTGAATCGAGCGTTTCTCGACCGCGGCCAAGAAATTGTTCATGCCATGGAGGGTGCTCGGTAAGGGTAACGCCCCCAGCATCTTCATGAAGGTTTCGGTCCCTTTGACCGCCATATTGTCGGAATTGACGATTTCATAGCAGTCTTTCGGGAAATTGACCAAGTTTGGGATGTAGGCATCGCCCGCGACCTGGGTGTGATTGGCATACATGAAATAACCATGATGGCGATAGGGCTTCAAAATCTTCTTGTTCACGATCTTGTGATGGAATTTAAACTTCATGTATAAGAAAGCGACCGGGGTCATCACGACCCGGTAGACAAAGAAGCGGCCGATCCGGAAAAAGATATTGTTGTTGATATAACGATAATCATCGGCGATGAACTTGGGTTGGCGTTTGATGCCGCTGAACTCATCGTTCTGTTCGTCGTGGTAATAAATCGTGTTGGAGACTGTTCTCGTGTTTCCCATAAAAAGACCCTTTAATGGGTCACGAATACTATAATGCCGATTTTCCTTGTCTCCTATCTCCTCATCTAGTCCTCCGTACGAGATAAAAATCGAACTTTTACGAGAGTGGTTCGGCCACTCTCTTTTAACGAGAAACGCAAGTATTGGCCGTTGCTTTTAGGAGACATTGGCTCTATTATGTGGTTGCAATGGAACCCCTGCGCATTACGATCGCTCATAACCTGACCGAGCTCCGCAAAAGCAAAAATCTCACTCAAGGAGAGCTGGCGGAGAAATTTAACTATAGCGACAAGTCCGTCTCAAAATGGGAGCATGGCGAGACCACGCCCGATATCGAAACCCTCAAACAGCTCTGCGATTTCTATGGGGTGACTTTAGACTATCTGACCCACGAAGGAACGAATAAAGAGAAGAAGCAATACATCAAACCGAAAGGCCAACAAGCCAACAAGAACGTCATTATGGCTTTGTCGGTCTCCGTCGTTTGGATTTTAGCCGCCACGATCTATGTGGGCGTTCAGTTCCTCAATAACGCTTACTATTGGATGGCTTTCCTTTGGGCGATGCCCGCATCTTTTATTCTCTTGGTCATTTTCTCCGCGATTTGGGGCAAGCATCCCTGGAATACCGTCTGCATCATTGGACTCGTTTGGACCTTGTTGCTCTCTCTTTATCTTGAATTAGGCGTGGATATTCCCAATGGCGAAGGCTGGAAATTCTGGATGCTTTTCTTAATCGGAGTTCCTTTAACCGTTGCGGCGATTCTTTGGAGTCACATTAAACCCGTTGAAGTGAAAGACTAACGAAAAAGATCCCGGGGACGGGATCTTCTTTCGCCGTAGATAGGGGCGCTAGGCGACGTAGGGAGTGTAAGTCGTAACAGCCTCACCGCTATTTTCGGTGACCGTCCGCTCGTAGATGAAGGAGGTTTTCTCTCCAGTCGCTTCATCTTTGACGATGACGTGGACCAGAGTCTTGCCCTCTTTCACTTCGGTTTCGATCGTGTAGACTTTGCCGTTTTGGACCATTTTGGTTTCATCCTCTTGATCCTCATCTTCGTTTTCGAAGGAGAGCTTGTAGGCCACTTCTTCAACCCCGGCTTTCACCTTGCGGTAGCTGTATTTCAGTTCTTTCTCATTCTCTTCGAGTTCGAGCGAGTTTTTCACCTGAACGAAGTTCTGATCATCCAGTTTCAGGGTGAACTCCACTTCGGATTCCTGTTCGTCTTTCGACGTCTCGGTTTTGCTTTCGAGGGTGAAGGTGTACTGGGCTTCATCGATGGAACTGACTCCGGTGATCGTGACCTTCGTTTCGGTCTCGTCTTCGGAAATCTCCTGCTCTTGCTTCGAGGAATTGTAGTTTAAGGAGTAGGAGGATTTGGTCCCATCAAGTAAGACGAAGCTCACATCCATCTGGTAGGTGTACTCGGCATTCGTTGAGGCGGCATCCTTCATGCTGAAGTCGACATCGCCCGCCATGAAAAGGTCGAGGGATTCTAAGACCGTGATGATCGGATCTTCTTCGCTCACGACATCCGAAGTCGCTGAGGAAGTCGTTGCGGCGCTCGAATCGCTCGCCGAACTGGCCGCGGCCCGTTTGACCGCTTTAACGCTGGAACCACCGAAATCAAGCAGAGGAAGCGAGCTCGCAAGATCGACCGCAAGGATCGATTTGAGGGAAGCCTCGTTCTTGGAGATCCCGGCGAAGGTGCTCTCATTCACCAGGCTGGCGGCGTTGCTGGGGGTGGAAACATTTCCACAGGCGACGAGGAGGCAGGCGGCGGATAGGATCGGAGTGACAAATGTTTTTTTCATGTTTTTCTCCTTTTGTCACCCTTACTGCGTTCGAGGTCGTTGTTTTATTGGAAAATTTTAATTATTTTTTCTCCGGTCGCTTCATCAGTGTAGGTTTTGCTGCTCGAAGTCCGTTCCAAAGTCATGGTGCCGGATAAGGCTTCGCTTTCGTAAGCGATCGACCAAATGGCCTTTGAGAAATCGACCTGATACTGATAGGTCAAACCCTGGGTAAGGAATTCGAGCTCGATCTCTTCCGCCTTCTCGTAAGATAAGGAATAGGATTCTTCACCATCTTTCACGCGCGTGTACTCATAACTATATTCATCGGTTTCTTTGCTCTCTTCGATCGTGACATAGTTGTCTTCATTGAGCGAGGCCGTGTATTCGTATTCGGTTTCATTGCCTTCGACTTTGTTCTTTCCTTCGATCACATAAACGCTGCCGTCATAGGCCACTTCGCCCTTAAAGGAAACCTTCTTGGCATCCTTTTCATAATTGAAGTGGTAAAGAACGGTCGAAGCTCCGCTGATCGTGATCTGATAATGATAGGCGCCGTAGGTGCCGGTGTAATCGACATTCTCGGCATCCTTAAATTTCTCGGGGGTGGATCCGACTTGGTTTTGGAGCAGCGTATCCGCTTGTTCGTAGACGCTCACGACTTGGCTAAAAGCGCTTGAGACCGCCGCCTTTTTCATGAAAGGATGAAGGCCCAAGCCCGAACTCGTTGGCTTTAAAAGGTTCAAGGAAGAAACGACCGCCGTCGAAATCCGGTCGCCTTCTCCCGCGGCGAGTAAGTTCGCAATCTCTGGCGTCGCCGCCGGACGGGTGAGGAAGAAGACCAACAAAGAAGCCGCGACGGCCGTCGCTAATCCGCTCGGGGCAACGATCGCCCAAAAGCGTTTCCAAGACCAGCCTGATTTCGGGGCCGATTGCTTCGCTTGGTAGGCATCCAAAATGCGGCCCGAGGTCAGCTGAATCTCATGCTGTTTAATTTCTTTATCGGTAAGCATCTGGGGTGATCTCCTTTCTCAGTTTTTTCATCGCTCCGTTATATTTCCATTGGATGGTTCCTAAGGGTTTCCCCAGATAGGAAGCAATCTCACGGAAGGTCAAATCGTCTTGGACGTGGAGCAGCACGATCGCTGCTTCTTCTTTGGAGAGGAGCCTTGGGACCTCCTGAAGTAGTTCGATTGGCTTTTCATCAAGGCTATAGAACGAGGAGGGGATTTCTTCGAGATCGACCTCACGCCTCCGCTTTCGAAGATAATCGATCGCGAGGTGCTTGCCGGTGATGAGAAGAAAACCAATCGGGCTTTGATCGGTTTTGAGATGGGAAAGGTGCTCCAAAAAATAAACATAGGTTTCTTGGAGCAGGTCCTCGCCGGTCGTGAAATCATCGACGATTTTGACGATGCTGAAATAGATGAACTTTTTGGTGCGTTCATAAAATTCGTCAAAGCCCGACATGTCCCCGTCTTGCATTTGGCGTGTCAACGTGATGAGACGCTCTAAACCACTGTCCATCTTTTGCCCCTACATTAAGAATGCGTACGAGTCAGCGTTTTTATTGGAAAAATGCGATCGCCTTAGGCATGATACCAAGAAAGATTAGGTTTTGTCGAAGGAATCTTTTAAAAACGGCTTGAAGAAAAATAGTATTTTGAGTCTGAAAAAGTCTTCAAAGGCCTTCAGCAAAATCGAAAAGGAGGGTGACGTGTCATTGCTTCAGGGTCAAATGTTGACGTGAGGCAAAGCCATCCTTCTTAAAATCGCTGTTCAAAAAGTCGTAACGGATCGGAGTGACCTTAATGAGGTTCATCGGTTCCGGAAGTTGTTTTAACGCTTGAAGCGGAATCTTCTTAAACGCTGCCGCAGCGTTATAGCTTTCGCTAAAAGCTTCCACCACTTCGGCGAGGCCCATCACTTGGAGGCCATGAAGATGCCCAAAGCCGTCATATTTATCATAAATCGCCAGGCAAACCTTCTTGTTTTGCTCAAGGGCTTTGAATTTCTCGCCGCCTTCGGAGAACATCCAGAAGGCCCCCTCGTGGTACGAATATTCAATCGGAGTGCAACGGACAAAATTGCCCGCACCCGTTGCTAAGGCGCAGGTATTGTTCGATTGGATATAAGATTCGATCGCCGCTTTTAAGGCTTTCGGATCCATCACTTTGGCCAAGGCGTCTTTCTTCACCCAATGATTCGCGGCTTTTTGATAATCTTCATGATTCATAAAGACAGCTCTTTTCGGGACAAATTATCGCACGATAAAGGCATGAAATCTCGACCCGATTCGTTAGACAAGCCAAAATGAGCCGGGCCAGTAAGGCTCAATAGTCCCGCCGACTTCATTCTTCGATCTGAGAAGCAATTGTTTTAAGCGTTCCACAAGACCGGCGTCGTTCCATCAGCGGCATAGTGCCAGTAATAGTGATCCGTCTTTCCTGTCATATCAGCTTCGGAATAGAAGGCGACCGATTGGCCAAAACGAGTAAAGTTCAAGGCGGCCCATTGCTCCGGGGTTCCTTTGTAATAACAAGCTTCGATCGAAGAGCAGCCTTGAAAAGCATCGGCACCAATCGATTGAATTCCCGACCCGATAATGATCGTTTTCAAAGCCGTGCAACCACTAAAAGCTCCAGAGTCGATTTTCTGATAGGAATCGGGAATAGTAACAGAGGTAATGATGGCATTATTTTGAAGAAAGTTCGAAGAAACCCCCGTAACATTTGCACTCGAACCGCTCGAAGGGAGAGTTAACGAGGTCGCAGCCCCCGAATAAGAGTAGACTTCGTCGGTGTCGGCCCAGGTCCGAATACAGGTATAGTCGCCATCGGTATAATCCCACCGATACGAACAGTTATAAACAACCTGACCGACATTTGTGGCCCAATGATCGCCCCAATTTTTCCCATTCTTTCCTTGGACATAAATAGTGCAATTAGGCAGATTACAAAATGCCTCGAAGTAAACATAGATCCCGGAATCAGGAATCGTCACCGAACGCAACGAGTAAGTGTCGCTAAAGGCAGAGGGTTCAATCTTCTGAACAGAAGTAGGAATTGAAACGGAGACAAGCGAACCGCATTTGCTAAAAGCCCAAGATCCAATCAAAGTTATAGATGACGGCAAAACAATGCTGGCAAGAGAAGAGCAGCCTTGAAAGGCCTTTTGACCGATTGTTGTGACAGAAGTAGGAATATTTACTGAAATAAGGGCGGTGCAATTCGCAAAGGCTCCATCGGCTATTTTTGTCACTGGAAGCCCATTAAATTCACTGCGGATGGAAACGGAACTGCCGGAGCCAACATAGCGAACAAATGCGGCCGCCCCGTCCCGGATTCCATATAAGCAACCATCATCAACCATACCGCCATCCGTCCATCCGGTACTGATTTGAGAAACGTCATTTTGCCAAGTGCCATCAGGAAAGTAATAGCCAAGGAGCACTAAAGATTTGCTGCAACCACTAAAGATGGGATGGTTCGTGGGGTTAATAAAATAAGGGTTGCCGAAGAATAAGACGGCAATAAGAGATGAACAGTTAAGGAAGGCATCTTCTGCTATATCCAGCAAGGAATATGGAAGTCTAATACAAACCAAGGAGGTGCAATTCATAAAAGCTTGCCTCCCAATGGTCTTAATAGAAGAGGGCAGCGTGACAGATACAAGAGAGGTGCAATCGGCAAAAGCCTTAGAGGGAATAGCGGTCATTGTAGAAGAAAGAATAGAGACTTCTTTCAATGCGGTGCACCCAGCAAATATTTCATCAAAAATGGAAGCAACCGAAGAAGGGATGGTTACCTGAGAAAGGGAGGTGCAACCCGAAAAGACCCAACCGCCCATCGAGGTCACTGAAGAAGGGATGGTTACCTGAGAAAGGGAGGTGCAACCCGAAAAGGCCTGGTGGCCAATCGCCGTAACCGAAGAAGGAATTGAAACGTTAGTAAGATATAAAGCGCCAGCAAAAGTTGCAGAGCCAATTTCGGTGCAGTTAGATGGAATGGCGACTTCAGTCACTTCAGACCCGCCAACATAAAGGTGATGGGCATAGAACAGCGGATTGGAACTAGATTCGGTAAAATGAGTCGAGCATAGAGCATTGAAATCGGGAACTTCCAGTTTGGCAAGAGAGGTGCAGCCCTCAAAAGCAGCCATATCAATTTTATCAATGGAAGAAGAAAATGAAACCGAGACAAGAGAGCTGCAATTTGAAAAGGCGTAAGACGCAATGCTAGTTACAGAAGAGGGAATAACCAATGAACGAAGAGAAGAACAACCTCTAAAAGCGGCTCCTCCAATAGTTGTAACCGAAGAAGGAATGAGAACCGAAAGAAAGGAGCCCCCGCTGAACGCCTCGCCAGGAATGGCAGAAATTGACGAGGGGATAACCAAATCGGTTACTTCAGAACCATCAATATACAAATGATGAGCGGAGGTCAAAGGGTTGGCGCCAAACCAACCAAATGCAATTGAACATAAGGATTCAAGGCTCGGAAATTCAGCCTTTACGAGCGAAGTACAATTTACAAAGGCACAACTTCCCACACTTTTTACGGAAGAAGGAACAAAAATTTCGGTAAGAGAGGTGCAATTGTAGAAAGCACACCGGCCAATGTCTTGGACTGAGGAAGGAATAGTAAAGGAAGCAAGAGAAGAACAATTCTCAAAAGTAGATTGACCAATCGAAGTAGCCGATGACGAATATGAAGCCGAAACGAGCGAGGTGCAGCCAGAAAAAACCTGTGAATCAATTCGATTCACCGTAGCGGGGATTGAAATGGACGCCAAGGAGGTGCAGCCCAAGAAAGCATTAGAATAAATCCTGGTAACTGAAGATGGAATTTCTACTCCGACCAAAGAAGTCATGTTTGCAAATGCTGAAACCCCAATTTCAGTAACAGAAGAAGGAATAATATAGTTGGCAGCTCTTCGGTCGGCAACGCAAATCAGAGTCATACCATTCCGAGTCAAAATCAAAGAATTCATGACGATATAGGAAGCATTATTGGAATCAACTGAAATTTGAAGATCGGATGAACAATTAATGAAGGAATCTGCGCCAAGTTGAACAACGGATGCGGGGACAAAAAGAGTATGAAGAGCGATGCTATTACTAAAAGCGTAACCCTTAATGCCTTTAACCGGCAAATGACGGTAAACAGGGTTGATCGTGACATCAGCCGCAGTTCCAGTATAACCAGACACATTATAGGAATCCTTCCCATCAGATAACGACATCACGAGGCCCTCGGTTCCTGGAGAATAAGGATCGTCGACAGGAGCACCAGAATAAACAATGGTTATGTTTGAGAGCAAAAGAGTAGAGCCCGAACAAGAAACCTTAAAGAAGGAAGGAAGTTCCAATCCAAAATCATAAGTAATCGTTTGACCAGATTGTGATGGCTTTAGCGAATGATTTTCAACACGATACATCCCATTAGCCCACCCGTATGAAACCAAGACCTCATTCGTGTCGGCAAAACAAATAGCTATTTTTTCTAGCCCACCAATTGCGGCGGTGTTGGCCAAGAACCCATTCGTACTAAACCGGCCAAAATAACCCAGAACATTGGAAACTGATGAATAGTTGAAACTCACCGTTTCATTGGAGCTGGAAGTTGCTTCGAAAGAGCCCGAACCTTCAGCAAAAGATACTTTGTTTTGGGTTGAAGATAAAGCGATATAAGGGCTCGAAGAATATTGGGCGGTGTAAGTCGCGTCGGCGGTAACGTTGGTGAGTTTCGGATCCCAACCAGTAAAAGCATATGCATATTGATCGTCGGAGGATTTCGTCGGAACCGCGCCCGTATAACTAGGAGTCGTTCCGTAATCCCACTTTTTCGCTTCAAGAACAGTCCCGTCTGAATTCTTGAAAGTTACGGTGTAACTGTTCACTGCCGAGACAAAGGTTGCTGTGTAGGTGGCATCGGCGGTAACGGCAACGATGCTGGGAGACCAGCCATCAAAAGCATAGGCATATTGGGCATCTCCAGCCTTCGTGGGGTCCGCTCCCGAATATTCAGGGAGGGCACCGTAGTCCCACTTTTTGCTTTCCAAAGTCGATCCGTCTTCGTTAGCAAAGGTAATCGTGTATTGGTTGAGGGCCGGATCGAAAATAGCCGTATACTTTGCCGGAGCGGATACGGGAACAATCTTTGGTGACCAACCCTTAAAGGAATAGTTGTGTTGAGCGTCCGAGCTTCGAGACGGGGTGGAACCGGAGTAAGAGGGCGTTGATCCCGCCAGCCATTCCTTCGCTTCAAGAACGGACCCATCGTAATTAGCAAAGGTGATCAAATAGCTTTGAGCCGGGGCGCTTGAAGACGAACTCGACTCGGAAGAAGAACTAGAAACGGGAAAAGAGCTCGAAGTTCCGGTCGAGTTTGAAGTGGCGTTAGAACTGGAAGTCGAAGAAGAGCCCGTACTCGCGCTCGAAAACGAAGTTGAATTGGACGCTGATGAAGTCACGTTCGAACGGAATGAGCCGGTCCCGCTGGATCGAGAAGTGGAAGAACTGCCGCAGCCTGTCAGGCAAAACGCGGCGGCCAGAAGCGTAACAATAAGTGCTTGTTTGTTCATAGGGATTCCTCTTTATTTTTGATGGGTCAAATTAAAGGTATAGATACCCTCCGCGTTCGAAATAAACGAGGCGGATTGGCCCATTGACGAAAAGATTTTAGTAACGAGAAGCCGATCGGCTTTTGAGGATTTTGGTCCTAAGGAAATTTCCTTAAAAAAGGATTGCCGAGTCAGTGTGATATCGGAAGGCATTCCCGGCATGATAAAACGAATCAGCCTCATTTCTCGTTCATCCTCCCAGCATTCTCTTTTAGTGGTGACGCATCGTAGAATGTGCTCGCGGCAAGCGACGTCCGAAAAAGCAAGGCTTGGGCAATCCTTAATGAAATCCTTGAGTGGACGATAAACATAACGCTTTTCTGGACGATCCCGTAAGGCTCGTAAAAGCGAAAGCACAATCGCCGTGCCGAAACCCTTGGCGGCGTCCTGTTTGTGGTATTCAACGGGAAACAAAAAGTTTTCATCATCATGGACAAGTTCGTTCCGGGTCGCAAAAGCATCGAAATCGCAGGCGATTCTCATACCCCTCGATTTGTCCGCGTAATAGGCCCACATGAGGCTATCGTCTTCACCCGATTCTATTTGCGAAAAACAAGCGATATAGATTTGCCGACGCAAAACCGAAATCATTTCATTAATAATGACACGGGGTACTCGCTTTAGTTGCTGAGACCATTGAATAAAAGGGCGGGCGTCTTCAGAGGAGAGAACATCGTCAAGATCATACGGGATTTCGGAATCACGGGGATCGTTAAAACCGATGATCGCAGAAAAATGTATTTTCTTGCTGATGATGTTTTCAAGTTCCAGCACGGAGAGAGGGCAATATTTAAAGCACAATCCTGTTGAAGACATTTTTTCGATCCTGTCTTTTTTAGTATAGGAAACGATGGGCTCACATTTTGATACTGACCGGAAAGTGAGGCCTAAGGGGCGATGCCTCTTTAAACAAATACGTATATAGGAGCAAATGAAAGGCAGCAATCCTCACCACGTCGACGTTTTCCTGAATCCGCCCCTGAAGCTGTGGCTCTCTTTCGTGCCGCATACCCTTGAGAAGAGATAGTCTATCGTCGCCTCGAGGCCGTATTTCCTGACGCGGAAGTACTGGTGCATGAAAAGGTCGCCGTAGGCGGCGAGCTTGGCGAATTTCACCCCGCGGTGCTTCTCGAAGCTGAACCGGATGAACGAGCAGAGGCTGTTCATCGGGGCCATCTTCGTTTCGTGTTCCTTGTCGCCAGGGACGTATTTCACCCAATCGTCGCCGAGCGAAAGAGCATTGATGGCCGGCATGCGCGAATGCGGGCCGCCGTGGCAGTCGCCAAAGTGCTCGGCAAGGCAATCGAGAAAACCTTTTTTCGAAAAAGAAAGGGAATCAGGTCCATTTCGTAATGGCATATTTTCATTTCGTAACGGATTGCCCCCAACCCCATCTTTTTTC
>MVZL01000016.1 GCA_002068375.1 Tenericutes bacterium ADurb.BinA155 | reverse complement strand
CCCGCCGCCACTACCGAAAGCGTTGTCTGGACTTCAAGCGATAATTCCGTCCTTCAGGTTGTTGATAATGCTGGAACCACAGGCGGCGTTTCTACCGCAACCGTTACGCCGTTAAATAACGGAACCGCCACGATCACTGCGACCGCCTCAAGCACTGCTACCGTTACAGTTACCACTTCGACGATCACTGTGACTGGATTCACTTCTTCCATCGCTCCGTTAACCTTGACCTCGTCCAACCTTGGGCTCGGGGCTTCGTATGCGGAATCGAGCGGCGACAAAGTCGTTGAAGGTGCCGCTGTTTGTGTCGAGAATGCGATGAACATTTCCAACGACTATTCTAAGAGCAGCGTGGTTCAGACCTATGAAAAAGGTGGTATTCAAATTCAATCCGCCACTGGTTTTATCTATACCAAGACGAAATTTGCTGCCAAAATCACCAAGGTTTTGATGTCGGGCGTTGCTTCTACTACTGCCATCACCGTTTCCGGTGGCGCTACTGCCAAGGCTGTTACCACTGCTGCCACCAAGACCAACAATGGCTTCATTTACACCTATACCTTTGGGACTGCCGTTGACTATGTGACCATTGCAGCTACCTCCACGGGTTATTGCAACTCCTTCACCCTTGAATTCGTTGGTGGTGCTGAAACCACTGCAAGTTTAGCCGCTTACATCAGCGGGCTGATCCCGGATCGTGCGGACAACACTGCCCTTTGTGTTGGTTCGACTGGTAACTACGTTGTTGCTAAGACCCGCTTCCTTGCTGCTTCGGCTGCGGTTCAATCCGATTTCCAGACTTCGACCGTTGCCGCCGTTGTGACTGCGAGAAATCGTTATGTCCAGTGGTGTGCTGTTGCTGGCGACAAGAGTCCTTATGGCTCGACCATCGTTGCTCAGTCTTCAAGCATCACCGAAGCTCTTAACGACAACTACGGCTTAATCGGAATCGCCGTTGTCTCCGTCCTTGGCCTCCTCACCCTTGCCGGTGTCGTGGTTCTCAAGAAGAAGCACAACTAAAGCTCCGCTATCCTACGATAACGAAGGGACGGGTCCCGCGGATTCGTCCCTTTTCTTTTGGCCTCAATGGTTTATGATTGCAGTGTTATGGGAACGATCTTCGCTTTCACCAATTCCGATATCATTGGCCTCATCATCGCCATTGCCTTAGTGGCTTTAACGATCGCGGTCTGTTTCTATTTGCTCTCCAAGAAAGACAAGAAGAACTAATCCCTTTTTGCTCTTCGTTACCCTGAAACGGAATTTAGAATTCAATTTTTGATCAAAAGTTTCATTTTTTGACTTTAAATTCTCCCTTTCGCGAACCCCGACTTTCTATCCTCAAAATCTTGTCGTTTTCCCCGCTTACAAAGTCCCTGAAAAATCTCTTTTCTAGGATATCGACCTTTAAGTCGATATAATTTAATACGCTATGACACAAGCGCTAAGGAACATGAGGCTGCGCGCCCTCATCATTATCGGCTTAGAACTCGCCGTGATTGGGGCTGGGGTGCTTTTGTGGTTCTACAACATCCCCAAAGGCTTCAAGGAATTGATGGAGACCCAGTACTGGATCATTGCCTTAGGTGGCATGATCGTCCTCGATATCATTTTCCTTTGGATCGCGCTCGTTCACCTTTCCAGAATCCGTCAAAAGAGTGACCTCAAAGCCGCCTCGATCATCGGGGCCGACGTTCAGGAAGCTTATAACTTTGGTCAGATCGGCCTCGTCGTTTGTGATGAACGGGGCATCGTGATGTGGGACAACAACCTCTTCAAGGAACGCAATATCGATTTGCTCGATGAGAATATTTTGGATTGGCAGCCCAAACTCCGGGAACTCCAAGACGCCCCGAGCGATATGGTGGTGAAGATCGAAGCCAATGGTCATAACTACGCGGTCAAGTATCTCAGCGAAGCTCACCTCTACATCTTCAAGGATTCGACCGAATACGAACAAATCTTCAGCTATTCCCGCCAGCAAGGCATGGTCTTAGGCATCATCATGCTCGATAACTATAACGATATCGCCGGCAACGCCGAAGACGACAACAACGATGTTGTCTCCAAGGTCAGGGGTGCCATCTTCGAATACGCCAAAGATAATGGCATCTTACTTCGCCGCTTCCGGAGCGATTCTTATTTTGCCGTCTGCAACTATGAAGCCCTCGAGAAGATGGAGAATGATCAGTTCTCCTTATTGGCGAAGGTCCGGGGTTTAGCCAAAGGCAGCGACACGATCCCGACCCTTTCGATCGGCTTCGCCCATAACTTTCCCGACGTGAACAAATTAAACGAAATGGCCAGCAACGCGATCGATATCGCCATGTCCCGCGGCGGCGATCAGGCCGTCGTCTCCAAGTATGGTGAGGAGCTCAAGTTCTTCGGCGGCAAGACCGAGGCGGTCGAAACGACCGCGAAGGTCAAGGTCCGTTCGATCGCCGACTCCTTAGCTTCGATCATTAAGGAAGCGACGAACGTCCTCATCATGGGCCACACCGAGATGGATATGGACGCCTTAGGCGCTTGCCTTGGGGCCAAAGCGTTCTGCGAGTGGCAACAAGCGAAGAAACCCGCCCAAATCATTTACGATCCGAAAGCGACCGAAAAGAAAACCCGTTATGCCTTCCAGGGCGCGTTCAATAAAGCCGAATTCGACCGGATGGTCATCTCCCCGAAAGATGCTGAAGACAAGGTCAAAGACGGGACCCTGGTCATCGTTTGCGACATTTCGGTCCCCTCGATGACGATGGCTCCGAAGGTCCTTGAAAAGGCCTCAAAGGTGATCGTGATCGACCACCATCGCCGCGGCGAGGAATTCATCGATAAACCGGTTTTGGCTTATATTGAGCCTTCCGCGTCTTCGGCTTCCGAACTTTTGGCTGAGCTGATTCACTATGCGACCGCGAACCCCCGGATCGAACTAAAGCCTGCGTATGCGACTCTCATGCTCTCCGGCATCTTCCTTGATACCAACTTCTTCAAGAGCAAGACGACCGGCATGCGGACCTTCGATGCCGCGGAAATCTTAAAGTCCTATGGGGCCGATAACTCAGTCGCCGATGACTATCTGAAGGACGAATATGAGGAGTACTCGCTCATCACCAAGATCGTTTCCTCGATGAAGACCCCATACTTCGGAATCGTCTATTGTATGGCGGATGAGAACGATATCATCGAACGTTCCACTTTGGCGAAGGTCGCCAATCAGGTCATGCAACTTAAAGGCATCAACGCTTGCTTCGTGATCGGCAAGACCCAAGAAAAAGAAATCCGGATTTCCGCCCGAAGCGACGGGACCGTGAACGTCCAGCTGCTCGCCGAGAAGATGGGCGGTGGGGGTCACTTCACTTCTGCTTCGGCCGTCTTCAAAAACCAAGCGATTGCCAATGTCGAGAGCACCCTGATCGATGTCCTCGATGAACATCTGAACGAAGCCCGCAATGCTAAACCTAGCGATGATGATCAAGGAGAATAATATATGAAAGTCATCTTATTAGCCGATGTGAAGAAATTAGGGAAGAAAGGTGACACCGTCACCGTCTCCGATGGTTACGGCGCGAACTATTTGATTCCCCACGGACTCGCCGCCCCGAGCACCTCGAACACTCAGGCTTCTTTAGCCAAACAAAACGCGGCGGAAGCTGAGCGCCAGAAGCAATTAAAGGCCGACGCCGAAGCTTTAGCGGCCCGCTTAGAGCACCTCAATGTCGAATTCACCGCCAAGGTCGGCAGCGATGGTCGGATGTTCGGCGCGATCTCGCCCAAACAAATCGAAGAAGGCTTAAAAGCCCAATGGAACATCGAGATCGACAAACGGAAATTCATCGATAAGTATCCCGCCAATGCGATTGGCTATACCCGCCTCAAGATCGAACTCTACAAAGGCAGCGAAGGCCAGGTTATCGGTACGGTGAACGTCCATATCTCCGAGGAGAAATAATCATGGCCAAGGTGATTGCCTTACCGTCGAACGTCGAAGCGGAACGCGCGGTTTTAGGCGCGATGATGATGGACAAATCGGCCCTAGCGATTGGGGTCTCTTCTTTAACCGAAGATTCCTTCAGCGAAGTCGATCCGCGGAACCGCTTGGTTTTCCGGGCAATCCATGAACTGACCGATCGCCATAATCCGGTCGACCCTCAAACCGTCACCGATGAATTGATCAACCTGAAGCTCGATAAGGATTCGGGCGCGCCCGATTACTTAATGACTCTCGTGGATTCTTCGATCTCGCCCGATAACGTCGATCACTATATTAAGATCGTGAAGCAGCAGGCGGTTCTACGGAATTTCTTGCTTACGATGAAGAAGATCCAAGACGAATATAACCAAGGGGGCATCGCCGATATCGATGACTTCCTCATGAAGGCCAACCAAGAGATTTCGACGGTGGCCAGTTCCCGAAGCGTCGGGGACTTTAAGGAAGCCAAGGATGTCGCGGAAGGGGTCCGGGTCAAATTGAACCAGGTCAGCTCCGCCTCCGCCGATGGCGTCACGGGGGTCACGACCGGTTATCGTCGGCTCAACCTTTTGACCCATGGTTGGCAAAAAGAAGATCTCATCATCGTCGCGGCCCGTCCTTCGATGGGCAAGACCGCCCTCGCGATGAACTTTGCTTTTAACGCGGCGAGCCGGGGCAACGTTCCGGTCGCTTTCTTCTCCCTTGAAATGAACGATACCCTCATCATGGAACGTCTGATCGCGAATCGGGCTTGCGTGAGCAACGACAAACTGCAGACCGGAATCCTTGGCGCTTCGGAACGTCTCAAGATCGCCTCGGCGATTGATGAAATCGGCAAAACCCAGCTCTTTTTCGATGACACCCCGAACTCGATGCTTGGCGATATCATCGCGAAATCGACCAAACTCAAGGCAGCTCATCCGGACTTAGGCCTTATCGTGATCGACTATCTCGGCCGCATTCGGACGACCGCGGATGGCCAAGTCGATTCCCGTCAGCAGGAAGTCTCCTTCATTTCCGGATCCTTAAAGACCATGGCCCGGCAGCTTCATTGCCCGGTCATCGTCGTGTGCCAGCTTAACCGTAACGTCGAAGATACCGAGACCAAGGTCCCGATGCTTTCCAACCTCCGCGAATCCGGCTCCATTGAACAAGACGCCGACCAGGTTCTTCTCCTTTACCGCAAAGACTATTACGCCTCGGTGGGCCAAAAGGTCCCGGAGCGGAAGAGTTGGGCTTCCGATAAGAAATATGGACAGCAACCGCAGCAGCAACAAGCTCCGATGCCTAATCCGAACGGCCCCAAAGCCCCGGAACCGGAAGATAAGTCGGGCAACCCCTCGGTCATGAAGATCTTGGTCGCCAAGAACCGCAATGGTCAGACCGGCGAGTTCTCGCTCATCTTCTCCAAGAGCTATTCTCGCTTCGATGATCCGACCGAAGCCTTTGAAGCGGCTGAAGCGCAATACGAGCAAGAGACCGGCGGCGGTTTCGGCGGCGAGTGATGAAATTCGTTTTGGTGGGGAGTGGTTCCAAAGGAAACGCTTCCCTCATTTGTAGCGGTCATACCCTGATCCAAGTCGATATGGGGGTTCCTTTAACCCGCATCAAGGGAGCGCTCCATTTGCTGAACAAAGAAGAAAGCGATATCGCCGCTTTGCTCATTACCCATGAACATAGCGATCACATTTCAACGTTACCTTTATACCATGAACGGATTAAGGTCTATTGCAGCGAGGGAACCTTAAACGAGGAACCCCATGCGGTGATTAAACCCTTCGAACCCTTCTCAATCGGAGACTTTGAGATCCTTCCTTTTTCGGTCTCTCACGATGCCGCCAATCCGATCGGATTCATCATTAAGGATGCGACGAGTAAACTCGGTTATGTGACCGATACGGGTTATCTCCCCGACGATGACATCCCGTTACTTCAAGATTGCGACTATTACGTTTTTGAGAGCAACCACGATTATAAGATGCTGCTCTATAGCGACCGTCCAGCGATCCTCAAGAAACGGATCCATAGCGATGTCGGGCATCTTTCTAATGTCGACTCCGCAACCTATATGAGTGAACTAATTGGGCCGCATACCAAACAAATCTATTTGGCCCACCTGAGCGAAGAATGCAATACGCCAGAGCTAGCCTTAGAGACCTATCAAAAGACTTTCCAAAAGAAACGGATTGATGCTTCCCATATTGAGATTATTCCCGCGAAGCAGTGGGAGAGCGTTTCGGGCGGCGAAAAATGAAGATCGTGATCCATTGCGTGGGGACCTTGAAGGAAGCTTATTGGCGGGCCGCTTTGGAAGAGTACCTCAAAAGACTGACCCCGTATGCTCAAGTTTCGATTCTTGAAGTCCCTGATGTCGCCTATAAAGAAGGGGCGGGCGAAGCGATTGAAACGAAAGTGAAGGAAGAAGAATGCGCGAAGATGCTCGCCCACATCAAACCTGGCGATTATGTCTGCGCGCTCGACTTAAACCAAAAAGAATATGATTCCGTGAGCTTCTCTAACCATCTCCAAGCGATGTTCGTCCGCGGGGGTTCAACCATTCATTTCTTGATCGGGGGATCCTTAGGATTATCGGATGAAGCAAAGAAACGGGCCAATGAATCGATCTCCTTTTCGAAGATGACCTTCACCCATCAAATGAGCCGGATCATTCTATTAGAGCAACTCTATCGGGCCTTTAAGATCGCCTATCACGAACCCTATCACAAATAAAAAACATCGCTGGCACGATGCCAATATTCTAAAAGAAGCGGAATCATCGAAAGATTCAGTATGTAAGGAATCCTTACTAACTGCTTTGGAGGGTTTTTCTTCGCTGAAAAAAGAAATGACGATTTAAGAGTCTACTTGATGAGACCGTAGTGGCGACAGGCGTTAGCCCAGCCGTCTTGATCGATATGATCGGTCACGTAATCCGCGACGGCTTTCGCTTCGGGGACGCCATTGCCCATCGCGACCGAAGTCCCGGTGAATAAAAGCATCTCGATGTCATTCGCGGCATCGCCTAAGCTCATCGCGTTCTCTTGCTTTAAGCCATAGTATTCAAGGACGGCGAGAATGCCCTTGGCTTTATCGCTATCCTTCAGCATGATATCGACCGCATATTCGTCCCAACGGGCCGACTTGCAGTTTTCAAGGTGGGGGAGGAAAAGCGATTCATCGAGCTCATCGCAGAAAGCGATCATCTGATAGACGACCCGGTCATAGTGATCGGGGAAGTGACGGGGCTGCGGGAACCGGGTCCCATATTTTTCGTGAGCGGAGATGACGCGGTCATCGATCATATTGATATGGCCTTCGTTCTCTTCGATCAAAGTGAGGCCGAATTTCAGCCGTTTCGAGAAGAGGATCATCTTATCGACGACGGAAGAAGGGATCGGGTACTTGTAAATGATATTGCCATCGATGATCGCGTTGGAGCCATTCATCGTGACGAGGCCATCCGGATGGACGATATCGAGGATGCCCGTCTTCCGAATCAAATAGAAATTCCGGCCCGAGCAAAGGAAAACTTTGATGCCTTTGCTCTGCATTTCTTTGATCGCCGCGACTGCCGAATCCGGAACGTGATTGGTGTAGTGGGAAAAGAGAGTTTGATCGATATCGGTGAAAACGATTTTGATGTCTTTGGATTTGTCTTCGAGATTCATACAGTAATATTCTAAACGTCCTTTCGCGCTTTGCGGGAAATAATTCCCCTAAAGATGCTATAGTTATTTGCGGTAATCTTATGCTTTATCCTGAGTTTAGCAAGTACAAATCGTTCGTCGATCCCCAAAACCCGCTGGTGAACGCCTATAAAACGAAGGCGGGTGATACCTTTTACGTGGAGCCCGGCTTCTATATGGGCTTACAAGGCTTTGAGGAGAAGCGGGCCAAAGACATCCCGGCGATCATGAACGCTTTAGCGGCGATGGTGGCTTTACATCACCAGGTCGTCTTCACTGCGGACTACGAGAACCCCTTCATCGAAAAGGAAGGGTACGTGTATAAAGAAATTAGCGATTTGACCGATCCCTTAAGAATCTTCGTCGAAGATAAATCCCGCGGCAGCGATTACGGAGACTAGGGATGGATGCCATCCTGATCTATAACTTCGCCAAAAAGGAGAATGAAGCTTTTCGCGTTCAGCTCGAAGCTTATCTCGAAGAAGGGAAACGGATTGGGATTCATTTCATTCCGAAGGATAACGTCGAAGCCCTCGATTATATAGGGTTCCACTTTAAGTCCCTATCTTTCGCCGTCCTCCTCGACTATGACCTCTATCTTGCCGAGGCGCTTGAGGGTTTTGGCCTCCCCGTTTTCAATAATGTTCCGACCCAGCTTATCTGCCATGACCAAGGCTTACTTAGTTTATCTTTAGCCGCTTTGAACTTACCGATGCCCCGGTTATTTGTCGCTCCGGATTTAGGAGGCAATCTTTACGTCAATGCTTTCGAGTATCTCGAACAGCAAATCGAAGCCCGAGGGATTTCTTATCCTTATCGGGTGAAGCTTCGTAGTAACGCCGAAGGAGATCTCGGGACTTTAATCCTTAATCCTTTAGGCTTTCATGGCTATCTTGAAGCGATCGGTTCGACTCCCTTTGTGGTAAAGGAAGAAATCGTCGGGCCCCATTTGGTAGGCTATGTCGCCAATAAGAAATGCCTTTGTCTCTTAGAGAAGACTCCCGCCAAAAAAGCGGGGGAGCCGGATCTTCTCACGAAAACGTCCTACGATAATCGATTTAACCGAGCCCTGTGCTTAAAGACGGTTCAAGCGGTGGGTTGCCCGGCGGCCATGGTGGATCTCGTAATGATGGGGAAGACCCCGCTCATCCTGAACGTGAACCCCTTCATTCGGACCGTCGCGGCGGAACATCTTACCCATCTGCCGATTCTCAATAACGTCCTTCTCTTTATGAAACGCAACTATAAAAAGAAAGGCTTCTACGAATCGGCGGAGCTGCGGCGACGCCATCAACGGATTCGCCAGTCGATTGAGATTCTAGCGAAGCGGAATCCAAAGCATTAAAAAACGAGGAAGACGCCGGCACGTCCTCCTCGCTTTTTGAATTAAGCCGCGGTGCTATCCGAGAAATAGATTGTCACCGATCCCTCATAGACGCCGGAATCACTGGTGGTTTTGACCACAAAAATCGTGACTTTGTCTTTCTGGTATTCAATGAATCCATTGCTCGCGTAATTCGCGAGATTATAGGTTGAATCGGCGGTCAACCCCGCAGCGGTGACTAAGGGGTCGTAAGCCGTCACATAAGCATCGGCATCGGTTTCAGCCGCGATCGAGAGAACGGCCTCGAAGTCGAGTTTGGTCCCATTCATCGGGGCCGAATTCCCGCTCACCACTTTGGTGATCTTATCGGAGGCCGGGAGCAGCGGGATGCTAAAGGTCGCCGTGTTATAGGCGGTGAGCAGCCCGTTAGCCCGGGTGAGGTCAGCGTCTTCATGCGTGATCGGAAGAACGCTCAGGCTCACGGCGATATCGGTCTCCTCATAATCGCTATCGTAAGCGCAGGTGACCACAATCACGTGAGCTCCTTCGGTTTCACTCTGTTCGCTGATGGTCTTCTGATAGGTCGTCTCCTCACCAAAGAGGGTTGAAACGATGGTTTCGACATAGCCTGCGGCCGTGAGCTGAGCGATATAAGAAGCGCTGATGTCTTTGCCAAACTGAGTGAGCGAAATTCCATTAATGACTGGGGTGTCATCATCGGAATAGCCGACATCTTGACGGAATAAGGCGGTCACACCGCTCGGGAAAGGAATGGTGATGCCTTCGCCAAATAACGAGGCTTCAGCCGAAACGATTGCGGTGTTAAAGGCGGTTGGGGCCGTGACGGGAGTCGGATTGGCTAAATAGGTGTCGAGGATCGGCAGGGTGACCTTGCCAAGATCTTTCACCACGAAGCTGATCGCCAAGTCTGAAACCGTAAAGGAGCAGGTGAGACTATCAGCGGAAACGCTGACTTGCATCGGGGCGGTGATGTAATCGGACGAAAGGTAATCCGTGCTGAGCCCGCATAAACCATAGAGGGCTTCGGCCGCGGTCGAAATGGAGGCTCCCACCGCGACGGTATAGGCATTAAGACCGATCGAGGCGAAATCGCTGAGCGGAGCGTTGCTTAAATCCGCCAAAGTATAACTGACGGGTAAAATCGAAGTGGAAGCACTGACGGGCTGGCCCAAGGTTAAGACATCATTTTGAAGCGTGAATTCGAATAAGCCTTGGCTGCCATTCACAATATAGCCGGTCCCCGCTAGGGGTCCGGTCTCGTTATAGATGGCCTTATCACCATAATAGGCGGTTCCATAGGTGGCGGATTCAAAGGTGGAACTCACCCGACCGTTATCATCTTTACAGGCGGCTAAGAAGGCTGTTAAGACGGTGTCGTCGCGAAGCGAAGTGGCAGAAGACACGGGAATGCTTGTTGCGGGGCTTGAAGATTCGCTGGTTGTCGTTCCGGAACTCGGAAGGGCGGAGCCGTGAGCTCCGCTCGAGAGATCCGCTTGACCACAACCGGCGAGTAAAGTGGCGGCGGCAAGGACTAAGACGTAAGGTGATTTCATATTCGATCCTCTTTCTGTTTAATGATTAATCATGACGGAACACCGAAAATTGGCAAGGAAAATTAATAAAAAGGAACGGTCTTCCCGTTCCTTAGTGGGTCGAATGTTATTTCGAAGTCGTTTCCGGCCGTAAAGTCTTCATCGACATCCACATGATTCGCATGCCATAGAAGAGGATGAAGATGAATAAGGCGTACGTCGAGAATGCAAAGCCTAATCCGCAAGCGAGCGCGGCCGGCGTGAAGGCCGCCCAGTAGGACATCTTCTGAGTCTCCCAGAAGGTGTAGATCTTGTAGGGGTTGTTCTTGCCACGAGTCATTAAGAAGATCATGAGACCCATGAAGATGATGAAGGCCGCATAGACACCGGCCATGATGCCGGTCCAGGACCACGCGGCGGTGATCTTCAAAGTTTCGTAGCCTTCATTGAAGAACTGCTTATAGGTCGCGATGATTTCGGCTTGGTATTTGTCATAGTTGGTGGCATTGACATCGGCCAGCTTGAGGTCGTAATCCTTGCCATGGGTGTCCTTGTTGATCAAATCTTCGAACTTGAAGCTCGGGGTCCGATCGTATTGGCCCGAGACCGCGCCTTTATAGCCGCTCGAAGCGGTGGCGTTATTGGCGTACTTATAGCCAACGTAGGCTTTCTGGCCTAAGACGAGATAGCTGCAAAGCGTGCGGCCACTCGCGACACCCGTGTAGGGGTTCTTCAGGTTGTAAACGTTGGTGCAGAACGTTGAGAAATCGGCATCGGTGGCTTGGGTGTAGAACACCTCAAACATCGTGGTCTTGGTATCGGTGTTGACGTAACGGTACCAGGTGTGATCAGTGTCGGCGTCGAGATTGTGGAAATTGGTGGAGCTCAGCGTTTTGGTATCGCTATCGACCACGATCGAAACGCTTTTATCTTTGAGGGCGGATTCAAATTGAACGAGCCCGGTTTCGTATTCGTAAGTCGGAGTGGTGAACATCGAATCACCAGCATGGACCCAGGCTCTCGTGACACCGATCGGGATGACCGCGAGGATCAGGGAAAGCAAACCGACAAGGACCGCGCCGTACCAGGGCTTGTTGCGGCCGAGTTCAACGCAGGCGCCGTTGCTGATAATGCTCGAGAAACCGAGCTTCAGATTATCTTTTGTTTTTTGGGACATGGCCATAGTTCTTTTCTCTCACTTTGCTTTGCAAAGTAAACAATACACGGAAACGGGGACGTTTGGAATAGATAGTTGCCGAAGGACCGATGAATTTAAAGGACGAAAAGTTGCTCTCGCCGGGCGTATAATAGCCTCATGCAAACGGCTAAAGTGAAAAAACTGGGAGCAGGCGGTACTTTTTTAGCCGCCTTACTAAGCCTTGGGGCCGTTGGTTTTGCCTTCTTACCATTACTTCGGGTCACGACGAGCGAAGGAAATCGCCTCGCCTTCACCAGCTGGAAACTCTTTTTTGGTGGCGAGGATCTCTTCGTGGTTCGAGGGGCCAGTTACGTCTTTGATTACAGCATCAATATTTATCTTCTCATCATGCTGCAACTCTTTATCCTTGGAGCCTTGTCGACTGGACTCGGACGCCGCAGCATCCGAAATCTGATCTTCGGTTTGATCTTGGATTCGGCGGGTTTCATTTTCGGTTGTCTCATTCCCGTCTGGACCCACCTGACCAACCCTGGGATTGATATCCATGGACTCGGTCTTGGCTATGGCTTCTTTTTGATGGAAGGTTCGCTTCTATTGGCGATTGCGATCACGATTGCTTCCTTGGTCATTTCTCTCCGTTACCGCAGTTACCTCAATAACGAGCGATAACCCTATCCAAACCCCGTTATTTTTGCCGCTTCAAGGGAAGCGGTTTTCTTTTTATGGTCCGAGGGAACGCGTATACTTGAACTAACGTGATAAAGGAGTTTGCATCCATGAAACAAGTTTGGGACGTTTCGCACATCTATCCGACCTCAGCCGCTTTTGAAGCCGATTTAACCCGCTTCCAAAAAGAGTTGACCCCAGGGATCGCTTCCTTTGAAGGCAAATTAAAGGATGACGAATCCTTAAAAGCTTTCTTGCTCCTCAACCGTGAGAGCGAAGTGGTGCTTCAGAAACTTTATATGTACGCCGAATGCCTCTCCGACCTCGACAAGAAGGATGTGAGCCGGTCGGAACGGATCAGCAAAGTCGAACTCGCGATGCAGCTTTATGGCCAAGCCGCCGCTTATAGCGATCCGGAGATTCTGAGCTTAGGCGAAGAACACGTGAAGGCGTTCTTAGCCCAGCGTCCGGAACTTTCGGAATTCTCGCTCATCTTGGATCAGCTCTTCCTCCAAAAGAAGCACGTCTTAGGGGCGGAACAAGAAAAGCTCTTAGCCAACTATGAACCCTTATTAGGCGAAGGCTCGACCCTCTACTCGCAGTTAAGCGTGGCCGATTACGTTCCGAAAAAAGCCAAGCTCAGCGATGGCTCCGAGGTCGAGGTCAATCAGTCGAACTGGACTTCCTTGATTGCAAACGCCAAAAGTGCGGCGGACCGCCAAGCCATCTTCGAATCGCTCTATACCTATTACGATGAACACAAGAACGTCTATGGCGAGATCTACAATAACGTCCTTCAAGGCGAACTCGCCGAGATGCATAGCCGTGGCTACGAAAGCATTCTCGAGGAGCATCTCTCCAGCAAGAAGATCCCTAATGAAGTCTTCCTGAGCCTTATCAAAGTCGCCTCCACCCACGCGGAGCCCTTACACAAGTATCTGAAGATCCGGGCCCAGTATTTAGGCTTACCGGCCCATCGTTCTTATGACCGCTTCATTCAACTCGCGAAGTCGGAACATAAGTACACCTATGAAGAAGCGAAAGAGATCTTCTGGGCTTCTTTATCCAACTTTCCTGCCGACTTCCAAGCCAAAGCTCATGAAGTCCTAAAGGAAGGGTACGTGGATGTGTTCCCGCACCTTGGCAAGCGGAGCGGAGCCTACTCGAATGGCACCTTCAATATTCATCCTTATATCCTCTTGAACTTCCAAGGCGAGCTCGATGATTGCTTTACCCTTGCCCACGAATCCGGCCACTCGATCCACACCCTCTATAGCGAAGAGAATCAGCCGTTAATGAAACAAGACTACACGATCTTCGTGGCCGAAATCGCTTCGACCTTCAATGAGCATAACTTATTGGATTACTTGCTGAATTCGGGCAAGCTTTCGAAGAATGATCAAATCTATCTGCTCCAAAAGGCGATCGATGAGATCGTTGGGACCTTCTACCGTCAGACCTTGTTCGGCCATTACGAGTATGAGATCGCCAAACTCGCCGAGGCCCATCAGCCGATCAACTATCAGGTCCTTTCCGATAAGATGATCGAACTCTATAAGACCTACTATGGGATCGATATCACCGAAGAGAAGGTGAAGCCGCTGGTTTGGGCTTATATTCCACATCTCTTCTATACTCCGTTCTATGTCTATCAATACGCGACCAGTTTCACCGCTTCGATGCTCCTCTATGACAAGGTCAAAGCGAAAGAGCCGGGGGCGTTTGAACGTTACGTCGGCTTATTAAAGAGTGGTTCTTCCGATTACCCGATCGCCGAGGTGAAAGCGGCGGGGGTGGATCTTACGAAGGAAGAAGCCTTCCTAAGTGTCACGAAGCGGATGAGCGAGCTGGTCGATCGGCTCGAAGTTCTCCTCGCGAAGTAGCGAAAAAACCTAAAAGCGAGCCGAAAGGTTCGCTTTTTCTTTTGAATTTGGCTCTTTTGGGTCTAAACTATCCCCGCTTCCCTTACTGGGGGCATGGATCTGGGGCCGTTCTGGTTTTGACGGAGAATGACTTGGTAGTGG
>MVZL01000015.1 GCA_002068375.1 Tenericutes bacterium ADurb.BinA155 | reverse complement strand
TTTCAAGGCTAAGACCGCTAACCGGTTCTCGCCTTGGCTTCCATAGTCCGCGACATTCTTCCCATTCAAGCGGAATAAGAAGTCTTCGCGGTGGGGGCCTAAGGACGTCGAGCGATGAAGCAAATCGCTCTCTAAGGCCTCTTTAAACGCGTTTTGGGCGGCTTCGGCGAAGTGGCTATCGTCTTTCACGAACGGGTGATAGACGATGGAGGCTTCGGAGCCGGGGCCCCGTAACTGGACGATTAGGTCCGGTAGGACGCGGTTGAGCTCGTTCACGTAGAGATGACGGAATTTCACGAGAGGTTCCGCCACTTCGATCATCTGGCTCGTCAGCACATCCACCACTTTGAGGTCGACGTGCGAGCGTTTTAGCGCGGCATTCCGCTCCGCAAGGAGCCGATTGTACTTGCCGATGAGGCTGAAGTAGTCGAGCGATTGCTTCGCTAAGGCGACGTCGAGGAAGTTTCTCCTGGCGCCGGGGCTATTCACGAAGAGTCCGACATCGCTCGGGGCGAACACGATCACGTTCACGAGCTTCGAGAGTTCGGAGATCCGGTGGACTGGTTTGCCGTTAAGACTGATCCGTTTATGGCCTTTTCCGATCTCGATCTCGATCTGGCGGGTCAATCCGCCTTCGACGATCGTGGCTTGGAGCAAGGCGCTTTCGCACCCGTCCTTGATCAGAAGTCGATCATCCGGGGTTCGCCAGCTACGAGCAAGCGAGAGGTAATGAATGGCTTCGGCCAAATTGCTTTTGCCGGTCGCGTTGGGTCCGAGGATTAAGTTGAGCTTATCCCCAAAGTCCAAACTTGCCGTGGCATAACTCCGAAAATTCCGGAGTTCGAGATGCGTCAGAATCATTTCGCGATCTCAAAGCCGCCTTGATCGAGGGTGATCTTATCGCCGGGATAGAGCTTGCGGCCCCGCCGGGCTTCCGAAACGCCATTGACCAAAACGCTGTGGGAGAGGAGATAGGACTTCTCCTGGCTTCCGGTCGCGATGAGGTGGGTGAACTTCAAAAGCTGACCTAAAGTGATGTACTCGCTCGTGATCGTAATCTTCTTAATTTCAGCGTTCATAAAAACCGGGTTTCTCCCTTGGATATAGTTTACTACTACGTAGTAAAAAGTGGTAGACATTTATCTACCACTTTTAGCATCGATTTAGAAGGGGTCTAGAAGGCTCAGAAAGTCCTCATAGGCGTGATCAGTTCGATCACCGAATCATCTTTGGGGTTCTTGACGACGAACGGCTTCATTTCGCCGATAAAGCAAATGGTAACATCGTCGGATTTGACTGCCTTGATGGCATCGATCACGAATTGGCTGTTGAAGGAGACGGCTAAACGTTCGCCGTTAAATTGGAAGGTCGAGATCTTTTCAAGGGCGGATCCGTTGGTGTCGCTCTTGGCCGAAACCTCTACTTCGTCTTCCTGCATCGCTAATTTGACGACCGGCTCATTATCCCCAGAGAGGACACGAACGCGCTCCATGGCGCTTAAAAGCTCTTGGGAATTGGCTTCTAGGAAGTAATTGAAGGTCGCGGGGATGATCGAATCGGTGACGGGGTAGTCTCCAGGAATGAGGCGGGAGGTCACGACGGTCGAATCGAAATCGAACAAGGCTTTCTTGTCGGAGATCGCGACGGTGACCTTCTCGGCATTCTCAAAGAGATGGACGATGTCGAGGATGATCTTGGCTGGGATGTTGCAGCTGAACTTCACGTCAGAATCGATCGCGATTTGTTTGCGGGCAAGCCGGGCGGAGTCGGTCGCGGTGGCAACCAGGATCCCGTTATCGGCCCGGAGATTCAAGCCCATAAGGACGGCCCGCTGCTCTTTCATCGAGGCGGCGAAAGCCGATTGCTCGACGATGGCGGTGAGGTCGGCGCACTTCATTTCGAAGCTCACGCCCGAGGGTTCCAAATCGATATCCGGATATTCTTCGGCTTTGATGCAGTTGAGTTTGAACGAAGACTTGCCGTCATCGATCTTCACGATGGCGTCATCGATGACTTCGAGGCTTAATTCCGCGCCGTCGATGTGACGGACGACTTCGGTCAGAATGTGGGCGTTCACCAGGGTCGAACCGATCCCGGCGTTCCGAATGATCTCTTTGCTGCCGATCATATACGGCACGGTCGCTTTGACGGTGATCTCGTTGTTGCTGCCGGTGACTTCAAGGCCTTTCTCGTTCAAATCGAGTTTGAGGTTGGTGAGTAAGGGCATCGGTCCTTTAGCCGCAACGGCGTGGCTGGCGTTATTCAGCGCTTTCAGAAATTGTTCTTTATCGATGGTTAGGCGCATGGGTTTTTAATTCCTCCGTTAATTCGTTTAAAGACTAATAACAATAATAAGTATTGGGTTGGTGGAAATTGTGGATAACTCGTTCTTTTTCCGCTTGGATTAATTCTATCATGCGAAGCGGTGAACTTGGTATCTTTTTATTTAATAAATAAACCCTCTCATTTTTGTAGCTTCCCCTTGAGGTCGGAAATGGCCTTTTGCATCGCCTCGTTGGTCTTCAACTCGTTCTCCACTTTCTGTACACCGTTCATCACCGTCGCGTGATCCTTTCCGCCAAAGAGAAGTCCGATCTTGGTGAAAGGGACGTCGAGGATGGTGCGGATCAGGTACATGGCGATGTGGCGGGCGAGCGCAATCTGCGAGGTCCGGATCTTGCCGGTAAGCTGCGAGGGGGTGAGGTTATAATAATCCGCCACCACCGCAATCACTTTGTTCTCGCTGAGCTTCGTTTGATCGTCCTGGACGTTGATGAGGCCAGAAATGGCTTCCATCGCCGTCGGAAGGTCGATGTGTTTGCTCGGTTTGATGTTGATCGTGTAGAAAAGAAGACGGTTTAGCGCCTCCTCGAGTTCTCGGACTGAGGAAGAGAAGCGTTCGGCGAAAAACGAGATCACGTCCCCGTCGAAATCGGCTACATTGAGGCCACTGGCTTCGATTTTCATCCGCAAAATTTGCTCACTGGTGCTGATGTCGGGTTTCTTGATGTCGATTGCCAAGCCCTGGATGAAACGGGTTTTGAGCCGTTGATCAAGGCCGTCGAGACTATTGGGGTGTTGATCGGAAGTGATCACGATCTGCTTGCCTTGGTTATAAAGGGCGGAGAAAACGACGAAGAACATCTCCATGGTGCCGCGCTTTCCGACCAAGAACTGAATATCATCGACCAAGAAAACATCGACCGAATTCTTGAAGAAAGAAGCGAGGGATTCGCCATCTTTGCTCCCTTGGGCATACTTGACGTATTCATCGACGAAATCGGCCGCGGTCGCATAGAGGACCCGGGTGGTCGGATACATTTCTTTGATGCTATTTCCGATCGCGTGGAGCAGGTGGGTTTTCCCTAAGCCGGAATCGCTATAAATCAGCAAAGGATTGTAGAGTTTGCCTGGGGTTCTCGCCACCATGAGGGAGGCCTGATAAGCTTCGCGGTTGGATGCGCCAACGACAAAGCTTTTGAAGGTGTAGGCGGGATTGAGATGCGAATCGGCGAAAAAGGACGGGGTAACGACTTTGGATTCCGCTTCCTTTTTGATCTCGGATTTTTGAAGGAAAAGCAGCTGGAAATTGGTGCCGGTTGACTCTTGGACCGACTCATCGAGAATCGCTTGGTATTTGGTGTGCAAAATCTCGGCGGCGAGCCCAGAATTGACAACAACATAGAGGGTTTGATTGTCGATGTGATCGATGTAGGAATCGGCCAAGAAGGAATCAAAAACCCTCTGATCGTTCAGCTTGACCTTGGCTTTCTCCAAGATCCGGCTCCAGAGGGCGACGACTTCTGATACGGTTTGAACCATAATTTTTACCCGCGAACATTAAAACATTTCCACCGTGATAAATCACGGAAAAAAGAGCAAAAATTGATTTGTCCACAGTCGGGGGTTCAAAAAAGCCCGAAAGTAAGGCAAAATCGACTTTCCACATCTTTTTCACTGTGGACAAATTGTGGAAAACTCACCCTAAAAATGAAAATTGTTGAAAAGTCAGAAAACCTTCGATGGCATCTTTTTCTTTCCACATCAAATTGTTTCGACCCCGCCTAATCTATCCTGATTTATCCTCAAGTTGTGAACCTTTTTGGCACCGCGGGGGTGGATAACCCTCCATTTTTGGGGGAATCGGTTCTTTTCCACCACTCTCAAACCCAAAATACGTATTAATGTATACACGCACCCGCGCGAGATTTTGTTGTCTTAGGAAAGGTCTCACTTTATAATTAGTCCCGCACAAGCGCAAAGAACTAGGAGAACACGCTATGAAAAAAACTTACCAGCCTTCGAAGAAAAAACACACTAACGTCAACGGATTCCGCGCTCGGATGTCCAATGCCGGTGGTCGCAAAGTCTTAGCTCGTCGTCGGGCTAAAGGCCGCGAAAAACTTTCGGCCTAATCGGTCTCTTTTTCGACCATGAAAAGGCAGTTCCGAATCTTAAAACATCAGGAATTCGACCGAATTATTCATGGTGGGAAAGCCTTAAGAACTCCTCATTACTCGGTTTATAGTGAACCCCATGAGGGCAAAGCTCGAATCGGCATCGCCGTCTCCAAAAAGAATGGCGGGGCCGTTACCCGGGTGAAAATCAAACGTCAAATCCGGGCGATGATCGCCGCGGGATTCGACCTGAACACCCCGGTCAACCTCATCATTGTCGTTCGCCCCAGTTACGATACTGAAGCGTACTCAAGTGAATCCGAGGAACTTCTCTCGTCCCTCCATTCCATTAAGGAACCCCAGAATTGAAAAACACCACTAAGAAAATTCTCGGCTTCGTCGGACTTGGTCTCGGCGCGATTTTACTTTCGAGCTGCACCGCGAACTTCTGCTCCAACGTCGACAAAGCCAACATGGCCTACCCCTATGAACAGGGCGTGACCGTTTATTGCGAGAAAGATGATGTTCCGACCGATTACAAGCGCGTTGATAAATATTCCAAGACCCTTGGGGTTAAGGAAGCTTGCCTTGCGATCGACGGCAATACCACCGTTTATAAGTATGTCCCTTGTGAAGTCACGACCAATTCGGGCACGACTTCTTCTAGTTCAGCCACTAGCGGTGCCACTTCCGTTACGACCAGCGCCGCGGCCACTTCGGCCTCGAGTGCTTCTTCGAGCGCCGTGACGACCACCACTTACAAATACACCGCGAACAAAGCGACTTATCTTCAGAACACCGTGATTTCGTCGGCGACCACCAATGGTTACCGGATCCCGAGCATTCAATACCTGTCCGCGATCGATGACTATGTTTTAAGAGCCGCGATCGTCGAAGCTCAACTTCCGGGCAATTACACCAGTGATGCCTCCTATGACGTTAGCGATGACAAATCCGCGTTCTCTATTTTCGTGAAATCCATCACGGTCAGCACCGTTTCCGACACCGTTTGGTGCGTGAATCCGTATACTTTACCGGATCCGACCTCGGCCGAAGCCCAAATCTCCGCCAACCAGATTCGGTTACAAACCACCGGAGGCAATTCGATCTTACGCCGCTATGGTGAAATGAAATTCTCTGGCCTTACTCTCAAAGACGGCAAGGTCTCCGATCATCCGCTTTGGGGCTACTGGACCGCGTGGAATCAAGAACTCAAGTTCTCGACCGATCCCGGTTTAGGCGTTGATGGCTGCCCCAGCAACGACTTCGTTACCCTCTATAAGAACGATGTCACTTCGAAAGTGAATTCGATTACCAGCTGCATTTCGACTCAAACCGACTACTTCGGCCACTACGGCAATTTCGCCGACTGGGAAGTTTCGATTGAACGGAAAGACTGGAGCTACGCCTGGAATAAAGGCTTCCTCGAAGGCTTATTGGTCTATCCGATTTCTTGGATGGTCGATACCTTTGCTTATGGCATGGATCCCACCTTATCGGGCGTTGGCCAGATTTGGGCGATTGTCTTCGTGACGTTGATCGTCCGCGGCATCATGTTACTCGCGACCTTCAAGACCACCTTGGATCAGCAAAAGATGCAGGCTTTGCAGCCTCAACTTGCGAAACTGCAGGCGAAATACCCCAACAGCAACACCAACACCGCCGAGAAACAAAGACTCGCCCAGGAGCAGATGGCGTTATATAAACGTAACAAGATTCACCCCTTCGGCCAGTTCATTGTTCTTATCTTCCAATTCCCGATCTTCATCTGCGTTTGGTCGGCCTTACAAGGAAGCGCGGCCTTAAGCAGCGGCGAATTCCTCAATATGCGGCTTAGCGATACCATCAAAGACATTCTCTTCAACGTGACGGGAACCTGGTATTACAACACCACCGGTTGGTGGACGGCCTTAATTCTCTTTATTTTAATGGCAGCCACCCAATTCTTCGCGATGTTCCTCCCGCAGCTGATCACCAAGATCAGAACCAAGAAAGAAGTGACGCGCCTCAGCAAGAATCCGGCGCAGGATAGCACGCAGAAGCAGATGAAATGGATCACCTACGGCATGTTGGCGTTCACCATCATCATGGGCTTCTTCCTCCCTGCTGCTATGGGTATCTACTGGCTCATCGGCGGTCTCATTTCGATGGCTCAGACCGGCATCACTCAAATTGTCATGGCGAAAAGCGCCAAGAAAAAAGGAGTATAGAGTATGAAAGAGTATTCTGCGAAAACCGTTGACGACTGCTTAGCCGCGGCGGCCAAGGAGCTCGGCGTTGAAGCCGACGCCCTCGTCTACACCGTCAAAGAAGAAAAGAAAGGCCTCTTCAAGAAGAGCGCCACGATCGACGTTTACGACCAAAGCGACGCCGTCAGCTATGGCGAAACTTACTTGGTCGGAGCCTTGAAGGCTCTTGGCATTGAAGCAACCGTCCAATCCACCGTCGAAGACGACATCATCAAGATGACCGTCAATTCGGAACGGAACCCGGTCTTAATCGGCAAGAACGGCCACACTCTCCAAGCCCTCAACGAGCTCGTGAAATTAGCGGTCTCGAACAAATTCCGTCATCGCTATCGGATCCTCCTCGATGTCGGCGGTTATAAGGAAGACAAATACTCCCGGATCGCCTATATCGCGAAGAAGAATGCCGCCCAGGTCTTAAAGAGCCATGTCGATGTTCGGCTTGAACCGATGACTCCGGATGAGCGGAGAGTGGTCCACAATACCTTAACGGGGATGGAACACATCAAGACCGAGAGCTCGGGCGAAGGCAAAGATCGCGCCGTCTCGATTAAATACGTCGCCTAACGAGCGAAAACCAACAAACGGGTGCTACGGCGCCCGTTTTTTGATAGGACCACGTGTATAATGAACCCGTGGATAAACCGATCATTGCTTTAGCAACGCCGCCCTTAAAAGGGGCCCTAGCCGTCATCCGGACTTCGGGTGAAGGGATTTTCGAGATCACCGATCGCTTCTTTTCGAAGAAAGTGAGTGGCACTAAGGAACGCGGCATGATGCTTGGCACCTTTTATGACGCCAACCACCAAACGATTGATTTCGTGGTTCTTTTAGTCTATCCGGGCCCGAAAACAATGACGGGAGAGGATATCGTTGAAATCATCCCCCATGGTTCGATGGTGATTGTGAACCAGATTATCCAAGCGTATATCGGCGCCGGTTGTGTCTACGCGACTCGCGGCGAGTTCTCTTCGCGCGCGTTCTTTAATGGCAAGATGGACTTAATCGAGGCGGAAGCAGTCAATGATTTGATCAACGCGACTACGGTTGAAGCAAAGAACCTGGCTTTCTTATCTTTAAATGGGTCCACTTCAAAGCTCGTGGAGCCGCTTAAAAAAGAAATCGCCGATCTTTTGGCTTTGGTCGAAGTGAATATCGATTATCCGGAATATACCGATATCGAGCAGGCGAACGACGAGAAAATTCAAAAAGAAGTGAAACGAATCCGCCTTGATATCGCCGGTCTCATTAAAAGTGGCCGTGAAGGTCAGATCATCAAAGAAGGCGTGAAAGTTGCGATCGTGGGTGAACCGAATGTAGGGAAGTCTTCGCTGCTTAATGCCTTACTAGGCGAAGAAAAGGCGATTGTGAGCGATATTCCTGGAACTACCCGCGATGTGGTCGAGGGGGAATTATCGATCCATGGGGTCGCTCTCCATCTTCTTGATACGGCCGGGATCCGGAGTTCTAAGAACAAGATCGAACAATTGGGCGTGGCGTTAAGCGAAAAGACGATCGATCAGGCCGACGTGGTGATCTTGGTGCTCGATGCCCGGGAAAAAGAACCGACTCTGAAAGAAAAAGCCATCATGAAACTCGCGGCGAAGAAACACCTGATTCTTTGCTATAACAAAGATGACCTTATTGCCGCAAAAGACCCGCAAAAGTTATATGTTTCAGCTTTAAAACACGATATTGAACCCCTAAAAGAGGCCATCTACTCTTCGCTATCCCTTGGAGAGGAATCTTTTGCCACTCCAAGCCTCAGCAACGCCCGCGAGCTCGGATTATTGAAACAAATCGATTCGGATTTAGAACAAGCTGGGAAAGATGCTGGCGCCGGCGAACCCGTCGATATCGTTTCCGTTAGCCTTCAATCGGCCTATAACGGGGCTCGCCAGCTCCTGGGCGAAGACATTACAACCGATCTCACCGATGAGATCTTCAGCCGCTTCTGTGTAGGAAAATGATATGTTTTTGGACTCGCATTGCCATTTGAATGACGAGAAGCTTATTGGAAACGTCGCGGGAACGGTCGCGGAAGCGGAAGCCGCAGGCGTCACCACTTTTCTCACGATTGCTTGGGATCTCCCTAGCGCTCAAACGGCGGTTGCTTTAGCTCACCAATTTCCTCACGTGTATGCTGCGGTCGGCTTTCACCCCGAAAATCTGGAAGGGATCTCCGAAGAGAAGATTCAGGAGATCAAAGCTCTCGCCGCCGATCCCAAAGTCAAAGCCATTGGCGAGATCGGCCTCGATTATCATTGGTATAAAGAAGAAAAGGATCGGGACAATCAGAAACGCTGGTTCATTCGCCAGATCGATTTGGCCAATGAGCTTCATCTTCCCGTTTCAATCCATGCTCGTGAGGCTTTAGGGGATACCTTAAAGATCTTGCAAGAACACCCACTCCAATATGGGGGTGTCCTCCACTGCTATTCCGGCTCGGCGGAACTGCTTTTAGAGTTTGCCAAATTAGGTCTCTATTTTGGCTTTGACGGGCCCATCACTTATCGGAACTCCATCGAGCCGAAAAAATGCGTTCAAATTTGTCCGCTTGATCGTCTTCTTTCTGAGACCGATTCTCCCTATCTAGCACCCGTCCCGCACCGGGGCGAAATGAACACTCCGAAAAACATTCCCTTCATCGTAAAGCAAATGAGTGAACTTAAAGGGGTTTCGTTAGAAGAAGTAGCCCACGCAATCGACGAAAATTTTGCGCGGCTGTTTCGCGTGGAACAATAGCATGGAACACTACCCCGCCATCCTTGTCGTCGAAGGCACTTCAGACGAAGCCTTAATATCGAGTTTTTTAGACGCCGATATCGTTGTGACAAATGGTTCAAGCGTTCCACGTGAAACTATTGAATACCTTAAAAAAGCTAGTGAACATCGAGATATTGTCGTTTTGACTGATCCTGATTCACCGGGAAAGAGAATTCGTGATATCCTCGACGAGAATATCCCGGGTTTGCAACACGCTTTTATTCTAAAAGAGCATGCAATCAAGCATCATAAAGTGGGAGTTGCGGAGTCTTCGAAGGAAGAAGTTTTGATGGCTTTATCGCATATTGTTCCTGCCAAAAACAACCAGCGGGGAAACTTGACGATGAGCGACTTGTTTTCTTTAGGACTAATGGGCCAAGAAAACGCCACCCAAAAACGTTCCTATTTAGAGCATAATCTTCATGTTGGTCACACCAATGCGAAGACTCTGCTGAAACGGGTCAATGCCCTCGGCTTAACCAAGCAGCAAATTGAGGATGCCATTCATGGATAAAACGAAGTACTTCGAAGGAGTCGCCAGCTATAAACTTTTGGCCAAAAAAGAAGTGGGTCAAAACTTCTTGGCCGATCCCGATGTTGCCGCCAGGATTGTTGGACTCTTAAATCTCGTTTCCGAAGATCATGTTTTGGAAATTGGTTCCGGTGCTGGTTCCTTATCTTTCTTTTTAGCGGAGGGTCCGGCCCAAAGCGACCTCATTGATATCGATGAAGCCCTCGTGACCAAACTCCAACACGATTTTGAAGGGAACCGTTACGTCCATCCAGAAATGGGAAACGCAATGCGCTTCGATTATGCCCCCTACACTAAAATCATTGGCAACCTTCCTTATTACATCACTTCGGGAATCATGGAAAAGATTTTGTTGGGGGCCAAAAATGCCTCGCGGGTCGTTCTGATGGTTCAAAAAGAAGCCGCCGACCGTCTTCTGGCCAAACCCGGAAGCAAAGAATACTCCCCTTTATCCCTTTATCTGAATTATGTGGCCACGGTGAAACGGGCCTTCAATGTCGCCCGGACGAGCTTTGTCCCCGCCCCACACATCGAATCGAGCG
This sequence comes from Tenericutes bacterium ADurb.BinA155, assembly GCA_002068375.1. The sequence continues at coordinate 4,573 of MVZL01000015.1, read as the reverse complement.
TGCTCACGGTTGACTTCATTCGCGAGAAACACGATGATGAATCCGCCGCGATGTATCAACTCGCGGAGAAGCTCTTCCTTTATCGGAGGAAAACCATCCTTAATAACCTAAAAACGTACCTGAATGACGGTCCTAAAGCCGAGGCGGTTTTACATCAAGCCGGCATCGATCCGGGCCTTCGCCCTGAAGACTTAAGCGCATCAAACTATCTTGCACTGCTCCGTGCTCTCAAATGCTAGTAAAATAGGCGGTAACGTTATGATCATTAAATCCTACGCGAAAATAAATCTCTCCCTCAAGGTGGTTGGCCTTCGCTCCGATGGCTATCACGACCTTCAGATGGTGATGCTTCCTCTCGATCTTTTCGACGCGATCGAAATCGAGAAGATGCCTTTCTCTCCCGATTCTTTCGTCACTTGTGACGATATCGAATTGGCCAACCTTCACGAGAACCTTTGCAAGAAATCGCTTGAAGCGATGCGGGCAAAATACAAATTCAAAGATAACTTCACCATTCGGATCCATAAGGAAATCCCTTTTGCGGCCGGCTTAGGCGGCGGTTCGTCCAACGCGGCGGCCGTGATGCTTGCGGTGAATCAGCTCCTTCACCTTAAGGCCACGAACGACGATCTTATTGAAGTCGGCAAGAGCGTTGGGGCGGATGTCCCGTTCTTTTTACTCAACAAACCCGCTTTGGTTGAGGGCATTGGCGAAAAGGTTACTCCCGTCCAAGTTAAAACTCCCTATGAATGCTTGATCGTGAAGCCTCAAAAGGGCCTTTCCACGAAAGACGTGTATGCGATTTCTGATAAATTCCAAAAGGCTCGCATCGACACCGATGGCGTGATTAAAGGTCTTGCCACCGGCGACGATCTTTTGATCGCAAAAAGCATCGGCAACGATCTGATGCTGCCGGCCGAAAGCTTATTACCGGATGTCGGCGTTGTTTATGATGCCTTATGCAAAGAGGGATTCACTATCGTCTCGATGTCGGGATCTGGCTCTTCCGTCTTTGCGCTTTCGCGCGATAATCATAAGTGCCACGAAGCGGCGAAGAAATATACCAAACAGGGTTATATCGTTCGCCATTGCAAGATTTTGCTTTAATACCCAATAAGGGAGGTATTCCTATGAAGAAGTACGCGATCATTCTCGCTGCCGGCAAAGGGACTCGGATGAAGAGCCTCCGCGAAGACCTGAGCAAGGTTTCGTTTCCGATTTTAGGTCGTCCGCTGGTGAAGTATGTTCTCGAAGCGCTTAAACCGCTAGGTCTCGATGAAATCGTGACCGTGGTTGGCTTTGGTGGCCAAACGAGCGAAGGCATCGTAAAAGCCGATTCCCAAGTGGTGTGGCAGAAAGAACAGAAAGGCACCGGCCACGCGGTAGCCCAAGCCGCCCCGGTCCTCGAAGACCAGGAAGGCGAAACCATCATCTGCTGCGGCGACACTCCGCTTCTTACCACAAAAACCCTCGCGGCGATGTTCTCCAGCCACGAAACCAATCATAACGCCCTCACGATCATGACCGCTCAAATGGCAAACCCTCAAGGCTATGGCCGGATCGTAAAAGAGAAGGGGCGTGTCATGAAAATCGTGGAGCAAAAGGATTGCACTCCCGAGCAGGCGGAGATTACCGAAGTCAACGCCGGCGTCTATATCTTCGATAACAAAGAGCTCTTCAAAGACTTGAAGCGTCTCACCCCCAATAACGCCGCCGGCGAGTACTATCTCACCGATGTCATCGGGATGTTTGTGAATGATGGTCTTAAAGTTTCTTCCTTTACTGTCGCCGATAATAGCGAGACCTTGGGCATCAATGATCGTTATCAGCTTTCCGTCGCCGCGAAGATCTTACAGCAACGGATTAATAAAGCCTTCTTGCTTTCGGGCGTCTCGATCGATGATCCGGACACCACTTACATCGGACCGGATGTGAAGATTGGCCAAGACACCGTGATTCGGGCCGGAACTTACCTCATGGGCAATACCACGATTGGTTTAGAAAACGTGATTGGTCCGAACTGCTACATCGAAAACTGCCAGATCGGCGACTATAACGAAATCATCTATTCTCACCTAACCGACACCACCGTTGGCAACAAGACGACCTTAGGGCCCTATATGAGAGCTCGGAAGAACACGGTCTTAAAAGACGGGGCCCATGTTGGCAACTTCATGGAACTCAAGAACGTCGAATTCGGCGTGGGTTCGAAAGCAGCTCACCTCTCTTACCTCGGCGATGCCACAATTGGCGACGGGGTCAATATCGGCTGCGGGACCATCATTGCGAATTATGACGGGGTCAATAAGTTCCATAGCGAGATCGGAAATAATGTCTTCGTCGGTTCCGGTTCCACTTTGATTTCACCCGTGCATCTTGGCGATAATGCGTTTGTCGCGGCGGGTTCTACTCTTAATAAAGACGTCCCCGCTCACGCGATGGCGATCGCTCGGGCCCGTCAAGAGAACAAAGAAGGTTATTCTGATGTTCTCCACGAGAAGGCTTTAGCCAAAAAGGCGGCGAAATAATAATGAATATCGTCCAGTGCTTCGGTCATAACGTCTACATCGATTCGCAACTCGTGGGCTATATCACCGAGAATGCTGATGCGGTTGGCGAGATCTATATCTCAGGTCACCGCTTCTGCAAAATCAGCGACAACGGCATCATCACGATCAACGGCGAGAAAGTCGGTTATGTCGAAGACGGTGGTGACATTTACCTCCACGATAAGCTCGTGGGTGAAGTGACTCCACAGAACGATTTCCGTTTCGTCGGCGCCCGTCTTAACGGCGATTGATTGCCCTATTTGCTTTTTGGCCTCCTATAGAAAAGTAGGAGGTCTTTTTTATGAACCCTATTTTAAGTGAACAGCACCATTCGATTGACCCAACAGTACTGTTGGTATTAAATGAAGGAGGAGACAAACTTATGAAGTCCAATCCAGTTCTTCCTTCAAATCGCGTCGTTATTTCTGTAGGCGAGTTTAAGAAGCACATGAAGAAATACATGGACATGGCCGCCCATCAAAACGTTTTGATCACCAAACGAGGGAACCCTTACGTCGAGCTCACTCTTACCGGAGAAGCCAGAGTAGCCCTTTGGCATTCTTTTGAAGGAATCTGCAAAGGCGTCGATGCCGATGACGCGATTAGAGAAGGCATCTATCGCCACGCGAACATGGACCCGAATGACAAATGATCCTCATTGACACCAATATTTTGCTGACTTTGCTGCTTTCTCGCCCAAATCTCAATAAAGAATATGTTGTCCTCGACCACTATCTAATGAGCGGGAATATTTGTGTTTTTGCTTGTCAAATTCGCGATGTCCATTATTTGCTAAGGCGGTCCGGAGTTGATGAAAACAAAGCGCGCGTCATTTTGCTGGATCTAATGAAACCATTCATTTTGTTTTCAACAGAACCTCAAGATATTGTTTCCGCTCTTTCGTCTCCTGTTTCAGATTATGAGGATGCTATTTTGGTTGAGGGTTGCAAACGCGTGGGTGTCACCTCAATCTACACCGAAAATGCTAAGGATTTTGTTCTCTCTGGTCTTAAGATCATTGACGCCTTAGCATAAAACATAACAAAAGCACGCCCCCCGAATTAACGGGAGACGTGCATTCGTTTAGGCTTCAAAGGCGAGAATTACTTCTTGCCCTTTTCACGTTCGTGGACGATGTTGGCCTGAGCCGCCGCAAGACGAGCAAGCGGGACCCGGAACGGCGAGCAGGAAACGTAGTCGAGGCCGACCGCATCATAGAACATGATGGAGGCAGCGTCGCCACCGGTTTCGCCGCAGACGCCGATCACAAGGTCTTTGCGAGTCGCACGACCGCGATCAACTGCGATCTTCACGAGTTCGCCAACGCCTTCTTGGTCGATGGTCTGGAACGGATCGAATTCATAGATCTTCTTCTCGTAGTAATACGGGAGGAACTGACCGGCATCATCACGGGAGAAGCCCATGGTGAGCTGAGTGAGGTCGTTGGTGCCGAAGCTGAAGAACTCGGCTTCCTTGGCGATGTCCCCAGCGCGTAAGGCGCCTCTCGGGACCTCGATCATGGTGCCAACGTGATAGACAAGCTTCTTGCCCTCTTTCTTCATCTCGCCTTCAACGGCTTCGACGACGATTTGCTTGGCGTACTTGAACTCTTTGAGCTCGCCAGTGAGCGGGATCATGATTTCAGGTTCGACGTCATGCTTGAGGTCCTTGCTGGCCTTGATGGCAGCTTGGATGATGGCAGTAGCCTGCATACGGTAGATTTCCGGATAGGCGACGCAGAGACGAACTCCACGGAAGCCCATCATCGGGTTGGCCTGTTGAATCTGGCCGATCCGATCTTTGACCTTTTGCGGATCGACGCCTAAGGTCTTCGCGATCTCATTGATCTTCTCGTCCTCGTGGATCGAGGGGAGGAACTCATGGAGCGGCGGATCGAGTAAGCGGATGCAAACGAGGTCTTTCGGCGAGGACATATACATATGGTAGAAGTCGCTCACCTGGTACGGACGAAGTCTCTCAAGAGCGGCTTCGCGTTGTTCGGTGGTATCCGAGAGAATCATCGA